>NZ_LR214440.1 GCF_900659865.1 Hyella patelloides LEGE 07179 | reverse complement strand
AATATTCTAGAGTCATCAATACTTGATTTTCTAGAGTTAATTTAGACGGTCTGACTATTTTAGTCTTTTGAGCTTCATTTTCTTCTACTAATTTAACCATTTGAGCAAATGTCTCTTTTCTCACTCCACAGAGGCGTTTAAACTCCCGATCTCTTAGATGTTTTACTTTTTTATAGGTCATAGTTTTTCTTCTTACTGACCTATTTATCTCTTTTTTATTAGACTTTTGCAAGAGGTCTATTAAAAAACCATTTGCTAGAAAAAAGGCGAGGAAAGTTGCCCAAAATCCAGCTTTTGGCGAGCTAGCAAAACGACTCCAATTGGTTACTTGCGTTCCCCCAGAGACAAAAGTACCGATAATAACTGTTAAAGCTTCGCCGATGCCCATTTCTGCTGCTGGGTTAATTGCTTGCAGTTGAGTATAACCGCCGATATCCTGCCAGGCAAGAGAAAGACTCCAAATCATCAGAATAATCATTGCAGGTACAGCAAGGCGACTCACCCAGTCCATTGCTTGATAGCCTATATATGCTGTAATACAAAAAAGATAAGTAGCCACGATAATAAGAAGCCAGTTGAGAGACATTGGAACACCAGCCAATTTAATCAAGAGGTCAGCAATTAAAGCAGAACCCCAGGCATACCATCCAACTTGTGTGAAACCCAAAATAAAATCGACCCAACGAGAACCAAATTCACCAAAGCTACATCGTGCCATTAATACTGTACTTAAGCCCGTTTTAGCAGCAATATAACCTAGTCCTCCCGCATATAGACCTAGAATTAGGTTCCCCAAAACAATTAAACCAACCAAATCGGGGAAAAAGCGAAAATTAGTTCCCACTAACCCTCCAGCAAACAGAGTTCCTGAATAAAGAGTGAAACCAATTAAAATAGGTGCTAAAGACCAAATTGATTTTCTCGAACTAGAAGGGACGGCGGTTAAGGGGAAATCTTCATTTTTTTGAGGTAGTTGCTCGACGGAAGTTGATTCTACTGTCTTACTCA
>NZ_LR214439.1 GCF_900659865.1 Hyella patelloides LEGE 07179 | reverse complement strand
GCTCAAGTTTTGAGAGGGGCAAGAAAAGGAATTAATCCACCACCTTTTCCTGTTTGTAATTAATCTGCGGGGATTCCTCGCGCCTAATTTTCCTGGGAATTTTTTAGGGGGGAATGAACGATTACCTCTAGAAAAGCTAAAATTGCAGCCCATACAGAACAACTCAAATCAGAAACTGCTCTTAATGAAATTCGTCATGCCGTCTCTCTAACTCAAGATGAATTGGCATCCAAGCTTAACGTCAAACAGCCTGCCATTTCTCGCCTCGAAAAGCGTAGCGATATGGGCGTTGTTCAAAACGGGGTTACACTTTGACAGAAAAATCCGCTATCTCATAGAACTTATGTTCTCTATAGTTGTTCTACGTGCCGTGAAGTAGCTCATACTGTTAAATTAGGTTAAATAAGCCCAATATTTGAGTAAACTGAGTAACAGTCCCTTTCAACTAATGTCTATTGGCAAAAGTGGAATCATCTTTATCAGAAACTTTCCGAAAAATTTCTCCCTGTCACCGAAGCAGTGGAATCAGCCATGAAATCGACTCCCAGAGCCAGTTCATTGGTGGAAAACCTTAATTCTCGTTTGAGAAATTACTTTTTCTTGAGAAAGCACCTCAATTCTGATTATCTCGCTCTTCTCAGATTTTTTCTGAATCATCGTCGATTTATGGCAAGTCGAGTTCCTGAGCGAATCGGGAAGAGTCCCACAGAGTTGATGACAGGTGAAAAACATCCTCATTGGCTGGAGCTATTAGGATTTAACCTTTTTCAACGTGCCTGACAATTAGGTTTCATATTAATACTTTTGTTCTGTAAGCTAAGTCCGCGCCTTGGCTTAATTTTGCCTGCGAACTGTTACCCAAAATACCCCGTTTTTGAACAACGCCCTAAACTATCAGCTAAAACAGACTGTATTTGACGTTTCCATAAGCGACGGCGATAATCATTACTGCCTCCAGCATCACAGAGAATCAGTAATTTATCCTCTCGCTGAAAGCGCGTACGGTCTGGGT
>NZ_LR214438.1 GCF_900659865.1 Hyella patelloides LEGE 07179 | reverse complement strand
ATGAAAAGGTGAAGTATTTGGCGCAAGTTAAACAATGGCAGAGCTATTTCGATCTATCGAGAATGTTTGATGATGTGGGTTATGCGTACAGTTTAACGACACACAAAGCACAAGGAAGTACTATCGATTATGTATTTTTGGATGTTGCGGACATGAGAGGCTGTAGCGATCAGGCGAAGCCTGCCACTGCGTGATCGCCAAAAATTACAATATACGGCTTTAACCAGGGCAAAAACTAAAGTTCTGATTCGAGAATGATGAAAGCTTTCTGGAGAATAATAGTGGGAATAATCAAATATGTCTTGAGTTCTGGTCTCAAAATCTACCTGGACTATTGCGACCCAGAATACGGATATTTGGTGACTCTAGGCAACGGAACAAGAGATGAGCGTACATGGGCGTATTTTTTAGCCCAAGAGTTGTTAATGTATCGTTTTTATTGGTGGAATAAGACTAAAAGGCAAAAAGTACTGAGGAGAATTGAAGGATTATGGTTAAGCGATCGGTCTGTAGAATGGGGTTTGAGGGCAAGAGCGCGTAATTACATAGTGAAATTAGGGTTGCCTGTAGAAAATATCAGATGTACCAGGACATCTATACTACCTATCCCAGAAGAAATAATCTCTTCTGGAGAGAGGCTCTCTGGGGATGAATCCTCAAAAGATTCAGGAATTCCTTTTGGGTGTAGTGGCTGCATTAATCTTCACGGTCAATATTACAATGGTCAACTATTGGTCTGTGCCATGCACCCTTATGGAAAAATCAATTGTGAAGATTATACGATTTGGTAGAATCAATCAGATTCGCAATCTCTCTTCCCACTTTTCTCACAAATTAAGTTGAAAGCCAATTTAAAGCTTAAAAGTTGAAGATTTTTTCTAATAATAGAAATTTGAGATATTGGAAAGCCAAAAATTAGGCTAAATTGTGAGAAAATTCGGTGAGAGAACCTAAAAATCCAGTCATAAAGAAAAATTGACCAGGACAAAATAAATAGTAATTAAGCAACAGCTATTTAAGAAATTATTTAATTAT
>NZ_LR214437.1 GCF_900659865.1 Hyella patelloides LEGE 07179 | reverse complement strand
GGATTTGTTTGAAATAGTCAATTAAGCTTTTATCTAAGTTTATTGAAGTCATTGCACGGTCAAATTAAGCTTTTACTTTAATTTACCTGACTTTAATTAAGAATGAAACAGCCCTACGTGTTGATAGCGAACTTGGCAACGTCGGGGATGAGTTTTACAACGTAGCCATGTTTGTGGTAAAATCAGCTCATGAAACAGCTTAGAGGTTTTAAATTTAGATTTTACCCAACTTCAGCGCAACGATTAGAGTTAGCGCAGACGTTCTGATGTACTAGGTTCGTATATAACTGGGCATTAGCACTAAGAACTAATAGCTACTACCAAGATCAGGTATCTCTTAGCTATACAGACACTTCTAACGCTCTAACTAAGTTAAAGAAAGACCCAGAGAAACCTTGGTTAAAAAAAGTTTCAGCCGTACCTTTGCAGCAAGGACTAAGGCATCTAAACACTGCATTTGGGAACTTCTTCAAGGGTAAAACCAAATATCCTAGATTCAAGAGAAAGAATAATAGACAATCGGCTCACTATGCGCCAAATGCTTTTAAGTGGCAAGATGGCACATTAACTTTAGCCAAAATGTCTCAACCTCTAAAAATTAGATGGAGTAGATATTTTACTGGCGAACCAAAAAGCGTCACTATATCCAAAGACCCTAGTAACAGGTACTTTATATCGTTCTTGAAACCCAACCGACAGTTTTAAAATGATCTATATAGCCATTAATGATAATTGGTATCAGGTTGTTGTTAATTGTTTGAATGTTTTGATAATAAAAATAAAAAAACGCCTCCCTAAAAATAGAGAGACGCTTTCTTAAAATCTACTTAGCTGTAATCAAAGTTAGCATTAGAAACCTAACCGTTGATAGCAGGAGCAGTTAATGCTACGGGAGCAGTTTCGCCTGCTGCTAAGTCTAAGGGGAAGTTGTGTGCATTTCTTTCGTGCATGACTTCAAATCCTAGGTTAGCGCGGTTTAAGATATCAGCCCAAGTGCTAACCACACGACCTTGAGAGTCGATGATTGATTGGTTGAAGTTGAATCCGTTGAGGTTGAATGCCA
>NZ_LR214436.1 GCF_900659865.1 Hyella patelloides LEGE 07179 | reverse complement strand
CTTTCACTATTAATCTGACTAACTCCAATAATGCAGTCATCACAGATAGTGAAGCCACAGCAACAATTACAGATAATGACAATCCTCCATCGCTAATAATTTCTGATGTGGTGGTGACAGAAGGAGATAGTAGTACCACAAATGCCATCTTTACTGTCAGTCTCGACAATCCTAGTAGTCAAGAAATAACTGTTGATTTTGCGACCTCTGATAATACAGCCATCGCAGGATTGGATTATGAAGCAATCAGTGGAACACTCACCTTTAGCCCTGGGGAAACCTCTAAAACCATTGAAGTGAATGTATTGGGAGATAATTTAGATGAAATAGATGAAGCTTTCACTATTAATCTGACTAACTCCAATAATGCAGTCATCACAGATAGTGAAGCCACAGCAACAATTACAGATAATGACAATCCTCCATCGCTAATAATTTCTGATGTGGTGGTGACAGAAGGAGACAGTGGTACAACTACTGCTGTCTTTACAGTTTCGCTCGACAATCCCAGTGGTCAAGAAATTACAGTAGATTACGCCACAGCAGATAATACAGCAATCGCAGGAATCGATTATGAAGCTGTTAGTGGCACACTCACCTTCAATCCTGGAGAAACCACCAAAACCATTGAGGTGAATGTATTAGGGGATAATTTAGATGAAATAGATGAAGCATTCACTATTAATCTCAGTAATCCTAATAACGTTACCATTAATAGTAGTGAAGCTACAGCAACAATCATTGATGATGATGAAACCAGCACTTCTACTCCTGAAATATCCATTAATGATGTTACTGTAACAGAGGGAGATAGTGGTACAACAATAGCTCTCTTTACTCTTTCTCTCTCGGAAGTTTCTACTAATCCGATTACAGCAGACTATACAATTGTTGATGGTACTGCTAGTAATGGCACGGATTATCAGAGTCAATTTGGCACTATTGTCTTTAATCCTGGGGAAACCGAAACCACTATTTCCATAGATGTTATTGGAGATACTCTAGATGAGAGTGATGAAACCTTCAATATTAATCTCTCCAATGCGTTGGGAGCAGTAATTGTTGATAATCAGGGTGTTGGCACAATAGTAGATGATGATGAATTTACGAC
>NZ_LR214435.1 GCF_900659865.1 Hyella patelloides LEGE 07179 | reverse complement strand
GGCCTTCCAGCGCATCATCGGCAAGGAAGCGCATATGCGCCTCGATGGTCTCGGCGCTCGGCACTAGATTCGATTGTGCCGGCGCTGACGTGACCGTGATGGATTCGACGGCTGCGTCGGTATTGCCATTCTGGTTTTTCTTCCGTTCCCACAAATCTTACTTGCTGAGTTTCAAACGTAAAAATTGATAGGTTTGACATAGCTCGTTTTTTTCTCTGAGTAAATGACAACAGAGCTTTTTAGCCCTCACCAAAAAATTTGTCTTTTCAACTATCATATTAATTGATTCGACTAATATAGTAAAGGATTACAGTTAACATATTATTGATTAACGCTAACTGGTTAGCCTTTAACCCTAAAATGCTAGTTCTTGATAGAGGTAAAGTGGAATATGCTTAAAACTCGTAACAAAGCTATGACAATCAAGTGGAGACTGGCAGTATTAATGGCTGACCGAGAAATGGACTATAAAGAATTAGCAGAAAAAGCGGGACTGCACAAAGTTACGGTGAGCAAACACAAAAATATGAAAACCATGCCTTCTCGCTTGGATAGTGAAACTCTCGAAAAATACTGCAAAGTCTTGAAATGTCAGCCTGGAGATTTAATGCGATATATTCCGCAAGTCCCAGAAATCAACCAAGCCAGTTGAATCCCCATAATTTCTATCTCATCTTAAGTATCCTTCAAATATTTATTGACTCTTACTCTCAAATGATTTGAGAGTTTTTTATTAATCAAAATGACTAATATATTAGTTGAAACGCTTGACAATTATTAGCCGTTTCGACTAATATATTCATATAGCTGAGGACACAACCAGCCTCAGACTTGAAACAAAATCCATTGGTTGATTACACATTCTTTCACTTTTCATTTCACCGCACGCCCAAAACCGAATATCGATTCCTTTTCAACTTCAAGAGTGCATGAATCAAGAGCGAGTCAGTCTCCACGAAGCAATCTTTCTTTCTAGTCTCTTTGACTGACTACAAACAAATAAAAAGGAGAGCAGGGTAATCCCGCTTTTCTCACAAAAAAGGCGATCGCTATTTGCCAAAAAGCATACCGCATCTATGTTTGACCCTGGTGTTAAGTCCCTGCGGTAAAACAACAGTCTGTGGTTTGAGTTCCAGTCAGCATCACA
>NZ_LR214434.1 GCF_900659865.1 Hyella patelloides LEGE 07179 | reverse complement strand
CCTGGGGCGGTAAACAACTCATCATAAAAGTTTTCAGGATTATAAGCGTCAAAGGGCATCGGTTTTCAGTAACAAGGAACGAGGAAAAAGGACAATTTTAATCTATTTACCAGTTATTACAATCCAGGTTTAGCTTTATCTGTGTCCGCAAAATGTCATTTTAGCTACTTTTTCAAGATTTTTTAAGGCTGAAAAGAGGTATCGTAGTTATTAGCGATCGCTTAGATGCTTATGAATCAGTATTATAAATAATAAACTGTTAACCAACAAGCTTCAGAGTCATTATAACAGGGCAAATTTATCCACATAATCTAGAAAAAAATATTTCATTTACAATGGCGATAGTGGTTTGATAAAGACTCTGATAGATATCGGATACGATAAAAGCAAAAAAATGATTGTCTTAATTTCTGAATATAAATCACTATACTAGAGATTAAAACTATGCCCTTTTTTCCACAGCAAAATGTTCTTGAAATCTTTCAAAACAACACTAGTCGTTATTTTCCTCTGACTCAGTTTATTCAGGATGTCATGCGGGGAGAATCTGCTTTTACTCCTGGCGAAAGAGAATTAATGGCAGCTTATGTATCAGGTTTAAATGCTTGTGACTATTGCTATGGTTCGCATCAGGCGATCGCAGTCGATCTTGATGTCGATCCTAATTTGCTCGAAGCTATTCTCAAAGATATCGCCACTGCACCAATTGAAAAACATTTACGCCCTATATTTTCTTTAGTGCAAAAGCTTACCCTAACTCCTAGTAAAATTACTCAGGCTGATATAGATGCTGTTTTGACAGCAGGTTGGGATGAACAAGCAATCAAAGATGCGATCGCGGTTTGCTCCTTATTTAACTTGATGAATCGATTAGTCAATGGCTTTGGCTTAGAACAACCCAATCAAGCACAATTGGCTGGGATGGCTCAGATGATTAATGCCAAAGGCTATCAAGCTACTGTTCAGTCTGCCAATTAAGGAATATGAAGTCTAAAGGCGATCGCAAATTATCTTCTAAAACATACCAGCTACCATCCTTATCCCTGACTAAATCTGTCCCCGTAATATGACACCAAATTTTTTTTGGCGGTTGGATTCCTCTGCATGGCTTGAGAAATCCCGAAGCCGTATTAATTATTTCGACTGGTATTTTGCCATCTTGAATAATTTTTTGTTCGCTATAAATATCGTTTAAAAATAGGTTG
>NZ_LR214433.1 GCF_900659865.1 Hyella patelloides LEGE 07179 | reverse complement strand
GGGAGTAGCAAATAATTAAAGCTTCCAAATAAGAGAAGTAAAGGAGTAAAATCAAGTATTATCAAAAGACATAGAAACTGAAATGCTGGAACTAACGGACTCCCTAAAGTCTCTGTTGATTGAGACAGCAAATAATCTTAAAGGTTATCAAAGAAGACGATTTATGGCTCAGACAGTAAAAGAGCTAGGAAAGGGAGGTCAACGTCGTGCAGAAAGGGAATTAGGCTGGAATAGAGACTTAATTCGCAAAGGAACGAGAGAAGTGGAAAGTGGCATTATTTGTCTGGATGCTTTTCAAGCCAGAGGAAGAAAGCGGGTGGAAACTTTGTTACCGAATCTATTAGAAGATTTAACCAGTATTGTTGACAGTCAAAGTCAAACCGATCCGAGTTTTGAGAGCAATCGATTGTATACAAGGCTTAGTGTCCCAGAAGTTGTTCTTCAGCTAATAGAACAAAAAGGCTACTCTATTCTAGAGCTACCCTGTAATGAAACGATTCGTTGTCGGCTTAATGATCTTGGTTATTATCCGAAAAAGGTAGCAAAGACTAAACCGAAAAAAAAATCCCTGAAACGGATTCAATCTTCGAGCAATTAGCGTTAGTCAATGGGAATGCCTATTATGATCCAACAATCCTCAGATTGTCGTTAGATGCAAAAGCGACAGTCAAAACTGGACCTTTTTCAAGAGGAGGAAAAAGCAGAATAGAGACAGAAGCTTGTGACCATGACTTTTCTACCTCTGGAAGAGTCACCCCTTATGGAATTTTACTTCCAGAGTTAGAGCAATTGTATATCTACTGCACCACGAGCAAAGTAACGAGTGATTTTATCGCCGATATTCTCGAAATCTGGTGGAAAGACAATTGCCATCGTTTTGCTCACATTAAAACTTTACTTCTCAATCAAGATAATGGACCTGAAAACCATTCGCGAAGAACCCAGTTCATGAAACGGATGGTGGAATTTGCGGACAAGTATAAACTTAATCTAAAACTAGCTTACTATCCTCCCTACCATAGTAAGTACAACCCGATTGAGAGAACTTGGGGGGTATTAGAAAATCATTGGAACGGAAGTCTGCTAGATAAAGTTTCTACCGTGATTAAATTTGCTCAAACTATGAAATGGAAAGGTTCTTCTCCCAAAGTTGAGTTAGTCACCAAAACTTATGAAACAGGGATTAAACTAACTAAAGCCGAAATGCAAGAGATCGAAAATCAAATTCAGAGATTACCTGAATTAGGGAA
>NZ_LR214432.1 GCF_900659865.1 Hyella patelloides LEGE 07179 | reverse complement strand
TTTTTGATGGTTTTTTGACTTTGGCAACTATTCATATGTGGATTACCAAAATCATATTAGTGGGATAGGTTCATTATTCTAAGTTGCATTGTTGATTCATAAGAACAAAATAATAGGCTGTTCCTTGTTCAGGCGTTCCCTAACCCAAAATCAACCGATTGTGTTGTCATCGAACTCACGTCTAATTAACCTGACAAAAGCCCAGTGCTAAATGTATTTTTTCAGCCAATGTTTGAACATTAGGTTCTTGGAGTATTTCCAAATGCTCTCCAGGCACATCATAAATAATTAATCCTGATTCTGCTAACTTCTGCCAATCTAATTTATAGAATATATCGTCAGCAGCGCGAAACAGATAAACTTTACCTGGATATGGTTGTATAACATAGTTTTTATTGGCTTCTTGATGTTCTTTTGCTTGCTGCATATGTTCGATCTGAGCAAAATTGCGACTTGTTTTGTCAGCAAAATTTTCTCGTAACCAATCATTTTTGTATAAGTTATAGCGAATAAGATCCATAGTTACTTCGATACGCCGTTGAATTCTGTTTGAGAGATAGTTCACTCCTTTGAGACGAAGTTTGCGAATGTGAGAAGATATCCGCTCTTTTAAAGAGAGAGGTTTATAAACTGAGTTTTGTTGAGGACAGTGGGTATCCACTAAACCCAAAAACTTAACTTCATGTCCTTGGGCTACCAGTATTTGAGCTATTTCATAAGCAATTACACCACCAAAAGATACACCCAATAGGTAGTATGGGCCTTGAGGTTGAATTTTTTGCAGATCGCGAGCATAGTATGATGCCAAATTAGCAATGTCTCTAGAGTGGGGTTTATTTGGTTCGTTACTAAAAGATGATGACAATCCATACAGACTAATATCCGAGTCTAAACATTTAGCTAAAGGAAGATATAATTCCAACCCATAACCCAAATTATGAATACCAAACAAGACTGGTTGAGAATTACCGTTTTTAATCGGGACAAAACTTGGAGGATAAGAAGCTTTTTCTTCTTGACGAATCAGAACTGCTAATTCTTTAGGGGTTGGTGCTTGGAAAATTCGGGAAATGGCAATTTTTTGCGCATATTTTTGTTCTATTTCTGTAACTAAACGCGCTGCTAGTAAGGAGTTTCCCCCTAAATCGATAAAGTTATCTTGAATACTGATTTCCTCGATTCCTAGAATATCTTGTAACATCTCGACAATTTCTTGCTCTAAGCGATCGCAACGCGCCTCGCCAACGGCGAGATCGCTTTCTTCTACGA
>NZ_LR214431.1 GCF_900659865.1 Hyella patelloides LEGE 07179 | reverse complement strand
TTTTTTTATTTTGGTCTAATTACCTAGCTAGTACTACGTATTTTAAATACTTGTGTACTAAACGGGTCGCACATCATAGGTGTAGACATAGTTAGAGTTTAGGGAATCATCGGCTGCGTAGTTAGCTAGGTTTAACAATTGACCAGCCAAATCGTAGGTGTAAGTAGTATAAGTGCCATTGCCATTATCTTCCCGTACCAAACGACCTGCATCATCATAAGTATAGGAGACGATCGAGCTACCTGTTTCATCAGTCAGACCAGCCAATCTTCCCGCAGCATCGTAGCTGTAGTTAACTTCGCTGCCATTTTGGTCTACCATTTGAGTACGGCGACCAACCTCATCGTAGGTATATGCCAGAGAGCGTCCTGTAGGATAAGTAATCTTAGCTATGAGGTTAGGATTATCGGCATCATACTCAATTAGAGTCGTGCCACTGGCATTGGTACTGCTAGTCAGACGACCTGTATCATCGTAGGTATAGGTATCGGCAGAACCATCCTGATAGTCAACGCGAGTTACCTGACCGAGAGCGTTATATTCATAGCCAATTGCTATACCCCGACGGTTGACGGATTCGACGGTGTTTCCCTGTTCATCTACGGTAAATCTTTCCGAACTTCCATCTTCATAGGTAATGGCAGTCAAGTAGCCTTGCTCGTTATAGTTATAGCTAAGGTCATTACCGCGAGCGTCGGTAACGGTTTGTAACTGTTCGTAGTTGGGTTCGTAGGTAAACTTGACTTCATTTCCCAAAGGATTAATTAAGCTAGTTAGATTTCCCTGCTCGTCATAGCTATAGGTAACACCAAAGTTTTCTGGGGCATTTACTCCAGTTAGATTTCCTTGATTATCGTACTGAAACTGAATCAGACGACCAAGAACATCTGACT
Organism: Hyella patelloides LEGE 07179; assembly: GCF_900659865.1. Taxonomy (GTDB): domain Bacteria; phylum Cyanobacteriota; class Cyanobacteriia; order Cyanobacteriales; family Xenococcaceae; genus Hyella; species Hyella patelloides. The sequence goes on along the minus strand of NZ_LR214431.1, from coordinate 385 downwards.
GACCCAGAAAAAGACCTTGTTCGCTAGATGACAGTTCCACCTTTGCACCGTTAGCATCAGTCACGGTGACTTCACCAGCAGAACCATAGCTATAGCTGAGTACTCGATCGCTATCTGCTATCTGTTGAGAAATGAGGCGACCGTTATCGTCATATTCGTAGAGAACTTGTACGCCATTAGCATCGGTAACTGAAGTGATTTCTCCGCTCTCGCCGAAGATATAGGAGATGGCTTCTCTGCCTTCTCCATAAATAACCTGCTGTAAACGTCCAACATGGTTGTAATCGTAGTTTACTTTTGAACCATCGCCATAAGTGATGCTAGACCCACTTTTCTCACAAATTAAGTTGAAAGCCAATTTAAAGCTTAAAAGTTGAAGATTTTT
>NZ_LR214430.1 GCF_900659865.1 Hyella patelloides LEGE 07179 | reverse complement strand
ATTCCGACCCTAATCACTGGTCATGGTACTCATAAAGAGCCTGAAAAGAGAGGAGCGCAGTGAGGTGAAAGTCTCATGCTGCGTTCTGAAGACGAGTCGCTTTGGTGACGAGGTGACTTAGTTTAACGACTTAGGAAGACAAATTAGTGCTACTGACTTAGATGGAGAGTGGGTCTATGAATACGATGCTGCTAGCCAGTTAATTAGCGCGGTCTTCACTTCTAATAATCCTGAAATTGAAAACCAGGATCTAACCTATGTCTACGATGCTGCGGGTAATCGCATCCGTACCATTGATAATGGAGTTACCACTGAATATCAAACTAATAACCTCAATCAATATACCAGTGCGGGAACTGTCGATTATCAATACGATCTCGACGGCAATTTAATCTATAAGAGCGATGGAGTTAATAGCTGGACTTATAGCTATGACGACCAGGATCGTCTAATTAGTGTCCTCGAAGCTGATGGTTCTATAGCAGAATATGAATATGATATCTTTGGCAACCGCATTGCCACCATCTACAATAGCGAACGCACGGAATATTTAGTTGATCCCTTTGGTTATGGCGATGTAGTCGGAGAATACGACGGTAATGGTAATCTGACTGCTGAATATACTCACGGTATTGGATTAGTTAGTCGTACTGATAGCAGTAACGTTGCTGCATACTATGATTTTAATGCTACTGGTTCGGCAGTTGGTTTGACTGGAACAGGTGGCGAGATACTTAATCGTTATGGTTATCTGCCCTATGGAGAGAGCTTATTTGAAAGCGAAAGCACAGTTAATCCCTTTGAATTTGTCGGTCAATGGGGGATTATGGAAGAGGCTAACGGTCTTGATTTCATGCGGGCGAGGTATTATTCCTCTTCTGAAGGAAGATTTCTCAATACCGATCCGATTGGTTTAGCAGGTGGAGATACGAATATTTATCGATATGTTAACAATAATCCAATTAATTTGATAGCTCCTTTGGGATTATGGGGGATTGGTCTTCAAGCTAATGCAGGTGCTGGAGCTGGATATAGTCAGGGTCCTGGAATATATGCTGGTGGTGACATAAAAGCTGGTTTTTTTTCTGATGGATTTGGAGCGATACTTTCAGGAAATATTTTTGATTTCTCAAGCACTACAGATGTAATCGTAGGTGCGGAAGCTGGAGTAGGATTTGGTTTTTTTGGTACGACTGCAAATAGTAATACTGAACTTGCCGACGCGCCTGCATCTATTTCGGTTAGTGCTAGTATTCCACTTACCATCTTCGGTTTAGGCGCAGGACTTGAGTTAAAAATTTCAGGG
>NZ_LR214429.1 GCF_900659865.1 Hyella patelloides LEGE 07179 | reverse complement strand
GATTTATCTTGTTCCCCAGCTAGTTCCTAATTGACTCCAATCGCTCTAATTATTACTGTGACTTGATTTCATCGTCTTTATTTGCTCGACCATTTTTAAATTGAGCGAACCGTGAGTCTTGATTCATCCCTGGATAGCTAGAGACAACAAATCTATCGTCTCCCCGCCAGTGCCAGATCCACAAGCAAACACGGTCTGCCCGACCGCTAAAATATTTAGTGCTGCGTTTTTATCTCTCAAGTTGAGGTTATTGCAGCTTGGACAAGTCCACTCTCTAACATCTAGAGGTAGCTTATCCAAAATATGACCACACGGGTTACAGCGTTTAGAAGATGGAAACCATCTGTCTATTGCTCCCAATTCTCGGTCATGCCATTTGCATTTGTATTGGAACTGGCGCAATGCTTCGCCCCAACCACAATCTGCAATGGCTATGGCGAGCTTTCTATTCGCCATCATATTTTTGACAGCTAACGTCTCAGTATAGATAGCTTGGTTTTCGCGTACTAACTGAGTTGTTAATTTATGTAAAAAGTCTTTACGGCAATCGGCTATTTTAGCGTGTAGCAAAGCTACTTTTAGCCTTGCCTTATATCAGTTGTTTGAACCTTTCTTTTTAGACGCTAGTCTACGTTGTAGAGTTTTCAGTCTAGCTTGATATTTCTGGTAGTGCTTGGGATTGCCTGATGCGAAGCCAGTTGATGTAACCATTACATCTTTGATGCCAAGATCGACACCGATTTTACCTTCGGTTTTGTCCCACTGTTCCAATTCTTCCTCAACCAAGAAAGAGACAAAGTACCTATTACTTGGGTCTTTAGAAATAGTTACCGATTTGGGTTCGCCAGTAAAATATCTACTCCATCTAATCTTCAATGGTTGAGACATTTTGGCTAGAGTCAGCTTGTCGTCTTGCCATTTGAAAGCATTAGGAGCATAGTGGGCTGACTGCCTACCATTCTTTTTCTTAAATCTGGGGTATTTATTTCTCCCAGCCAAAAAATTGATGAATGCAGTATTTAAGTGTCTTAACCCTTGCTGTAAAGGTACTGCTGAGACTTGCTTCAGCCAGGGTTTTTCAGGGTCTTTCTTTAACTTAGTTAAGGCATTAGATGTATCTTTATAGCTCAATGAAACATTATCCTGGTAGTAGCTATTGGTTCTCAAAGCTAATGCCCAGTTATACACGAATCTAGTACATCCGAACGTTTGCCCTAGCTCTAGTCGCTGCGCTGAAGTTGGGTAAAATCTGTATTTAAATCCTCTAAGCTGTTTCATGATATTACTTTACCAGAAAACGGGCTTCGCTGTAAAGTTCGATTCATGAGGGGCTGTTTGCGTGGGTTT
>NZ_LR214428.1 GCF_900659865.1 Hyella patelloides LEGE 07179 | reverse complement strand
TTATAAGTAGAATTAGCTAAGTCTAAAACTGAATGAAATCAAAAAGCTAACAAATTTAAACTCAACAACATCTCACATAAATTATTTTGACCATGACCAAAATTATGTTCTAAGTTGTCACCATGATTTTTTAAAACATTATTACTTTCATTCTCAATTTTCCATCTACTTCTACCAGCTTTGACAATTTTTTCAACATTACCGTCACTAATGTTATGATTGGTAATAAAACTATTTTTATAAGTAATTTCTTCTGTTTCTTGATTAATGATTGTCACTTCACACCAATTAACTTGTAATGAATCATCACCATCTTTTAGAGGTATTTTATTAGTATAACGATAGCGATAAACTAGCTCCTTTTTTCCATTCCATTCTTTCTTTTCTAGAGTTGTAACTTCACCACTTTTACCCAAAAAATCTAGCCACTCATATAAAGTTTTATGTGACGTTTCACGGGCTTCCCAAAAATAAAATTATAATCCTTTGATAAGGCTAATTCACAGATAGGTTGACGAGAGTACAAGTCATCTCCTAAAAGGGTTACAGGATTTTCATATTTTTCGCTCGGATTTTTATTTAACCATCTTTTTACCGCAGCATTCTCACAATCTTGTTTCTTGTGACCATCTTGTTTTTCGATAAATTCAGGTTCTAAACTTATTACTTGTTTCAGCCTTTGGTGAAACAAGAGCAGGAATCACACAACCCTGAAAATAAGTAGTAGTTCCATTTCTATGATTACGACAGTTACAATGAGGACAATTAATTTTTTTAGATGAAAAATATTCTGTTCCACCCTTTCGCTATCAATATTTGCCGTTTTAAATAGAAAAATTTCTTAAGAAATTTTTTCTCTTTCAACCATTGACTACGTCCTCGAAGGAGGATAAATTCTTTGATATACTGGATAAATTCTTTGAGCAGTAACTGGCTCTAATAATTTTCTGATTTGATTATCACAAGGAATTTTATTGATTTTAAATAAACTGTCAGCATTATTTTTTTTCTTCATCTTTTCCATCAATCTTTGATGCTCTAAAAATGAAGGTGACTGAGTAAAAAATATTGAAAATGCTGCCATCATAGCATCGGATATTTCATATTTAGTATTATTTCCAGCTTTTCGGGAATCTGGTAAGTCATCTAATTCTTGAATCAAAAAATCAATCAATTGATTGATTTTTATCTCTGCAATTTTTTGTACCATTTTCTTTGATTAATAATAGCCATATCTAATAATTTATAAGATTTTACAAATTTTGCTGTGCCATTAATCAAGATTTTTCGTTTGGCCGTCATTGTTAGCGTAATATTTACGCTAACTTGATTCTCCATTTCCTTTTTTTCTGCTAAATTTTTCTCTATTCTTTTTCAAAATGAGAATTGCTG
>NZ_LR214427.1 GCF_900659865.1 Hyella patelloides LEGE 07179 | reverse complement strand
AAAACGACTGACATCACGACTTCAGATTTCTGACTTCGTGAAGTAGCTCTTTAATCATTGCCTTAACATGATGCTCATCTACACAAAAGACTATGGTTTTGGCATATCTATCGGTAGCTTTGAGAAAATCCGTCAAATGTTGGGCGATCTCCTTTGTTCTCGCTTCCCGAACCAATCTCCGTTCAAAATCGGGAGTCAAATATTTCCCTTCAGGAATAGTTCTGCCATAGCGATCTAATTGCCCCTCACTAGGTTGCCATCCATCTTTATCCGAACGAGTTAAAATTCGATAAACTCGATAAGGTGCAAGGAAACCATCTTCAATTCCTTCTTTTAGAGAATAAGTATAAAGAGGATTACCAAAATAACGATAGGTATCTACATTATCATTTCGTAAAGGCGTAGCGGTTAATCCTAACTGATAAGCTGGTTCAAAATACTCTAGAATACTGCGCCAACTACTTTCACTTCTAGCACTACCCCGATGACACTCATCAATAATTATGAGATCGAAGTAATCGGGACTATATTCCTTATATAATCCAGGGCGAAAACTATCTTCTGCGATCGCTTGATAAATAGCAAAGTAAAGATCTCGTCCTTTCTTTGCTTCCACCACAGCGATCGGAAATTCACCCTTATAAAGTAATAAGTAATCTACAAACTTCCTCTTTCCTCTGGGCTTTTTCTTTTTTTTGGGTTGAATCTTACCAGCAGTGAAATAATACTGTTCGGTATAGTCATGAGGTTCTTTTTCCCATCCCGCCTCTCTTAGTTTTGGCTCGACATATCTACGACAAGTATTAGTCTCATTACTCATACTGGCAAATTTCTTGTTTTCTAACGCCTCTACTTCTTCTATTTTTCCCATTTCTGCCAGCTTGCGACGTAATCTGCGATGAATTTGCTTCAAACTCAAGGGAATTACTGGTTGCCCCGATTCAACAGATGCGATCGCATCTGGTAAGTAATACTCTCCCAATGTTAAAGACTCATCAGTAAGGTTGCGAGAGATAGAAAATTTTTTCGTTTGTGATGGGTTGAAGAATTCTGGTTCTTCTTTTTTAACAGCTTCTAATCCAGAAACAGCTTCCTGAAAGTCCAAACCAGCAGACAGTAAATACTCCATTACTGATAAAGAAACTAAGTCATCTTCTGTATAGAAAACACTCCGTCCTCTTCCTGTTGCGTCTACGGTAGGAACAACTACTCCCTTTTCTCGCCAATACTGTAACTGTCGCAGAGTACAACCAGTTATTGTTGCTGCTTCTTTGCTGTTAAAAAACATTTACTATCCCTTTCCTATTACTTATGGGCGTTGCTGAATATGTAATGCTTCAACTCTATTTAGTTAACTTGCAGGAGCGAATAAAAAGTTCTCAAAAGCTTAGAGCTTAGAGGAGGGGCTGTCTTTTGAGGTCTCCTCAAAAGTTTACATT
>NZ_LR214426.1 GCF_900659865.1 Hyella patelloides LEGE 07179 | reverse complement strand
TCAAAGGCTGCAAAAATTACTCAGGGTTTGCGAGCGCTATATTTGCAAAATCATGATGTTGAAATCTTTACAGAGTAAGCGTTTCAAGCTAGATTGCCCCTGGTGACAGCTTGGCTAGTTTTGACCCATTTAACACAAAATAAGTTTCTTTTTTCTTTGTAACATTTGTACTTTCATCTTGAAATAAACAGATTCTATATCGTTACTTTAGTAGTCGATTGTACTATGAAAAATAAAATTACGTGTAAATAACTAGACTAATTGTTGATATTAATACTCTAAAATCTAGCTCTGCACTTAATTAATTAATTTTTGGTATTTTAAATTACTTTGTTAATGAATTTTCGGTAAAGACTATTTTAAATACTCAAAATAAATAGTATATTTACTATGTCATGAAACAACTAAATACCCCTTATCAAAGTTCTATAAGGACTAATACTTATCTGTAGTTATTGATTTATGCATTTAATGACATCACTATAACAGAAGTATTACTCAAGAAAGTAGCTCGATAAAATTAACGTTAAGGTTAATAAAAATGGCAAATTTAGTTATTTTTTGACTCAAGAAAAATGTTTTTACTTGTCAACCAAACTAGAAAATACTCAAAGGATTAATCTATATGGCTTCCATATCTGATATCGTTTTGCTACAGGATTTGACAGGATCATATGCTGACGATTTAGACACACTGAGAAATCGAAATCTTCTTCCTGCAACAGTAAACAGACTAACCAACCCTAATTTAGAAGTTATTTTCGATTCTGACCTTTCTTTTGGAATTTTCTCTTTTAACGACAAACCAATTTCGCCTTTAGGTTCATCTGGCGATTATGTTTATCGACAAGAAGTCGCTTGGTGGAAACTAGATAATACTACTGGTACCACAGCTACTGATAGTGCAGGTACTAATGATGGTAATTACATTAATAATCCTACTCCTGTAAACGCAGTAGTCGATGATGGGTTGTCATTCGATGGAGTTAATGATTATGTTGAGGTCGATGACAATGATGCACTAGACTTCGGAATCGGAGATTTTTCTCTAAGTACCTGGATCAACACTACTGATGTTGCTGGAATTGATGTCATTCTTGACAAGCGGGTTGAGCAATCAGGATCAGTTCAAGGATATGTCCTTTACAATCTTGGTGGTAATTTAGGTTTTCAATTGGCTGACGGTTCAGGCTTTACCAACTACATTAGTGATGTTTCCATTGCTGACGGAGATTGGCATCATGTGACTGTCACTGTTGATCGAGACAACATTAATGGTGGAGAGTGGTATGTTGATGGTGAACTGGTGGATACTTTTAACCCTACTGGACGACAAGGTTCTTTAAGCAACTCGAAGCCTTTAAGATTAGGAAGGCGTTCTGATAGTAGTTCTCCTGGTTACTTTAATGGTAGTCTTGATGAGGTTAAACTGTTTGATTCAGCTCTTTCATCAACTGACGTTCAAAAT
>NZ_LR214425.1 GCF_900659865.1 Hyella patelloides LEGE 07179 | reverse complement strand
ACTGTTCTGGGACGACCACCAGGTTTTGAATCAGGAATTAAGGGTTCGAGAATTGTCCATTGTGAATTAGAAATATCTGTAGGATCAGGTTTTCTTTGCTTCCTAACTTCTAGTTTATTTGTACTTAGAAGTTACATTTTAGACTTTTCGTACATCCTCTTAGAAGCATTTCGTACAGCTATGTCTTTTCGTTTTGTAGATTGGTTAAACAAAAATAGGGATGTATTCATAGCTTATAAAGCCAGTTTAGGCTTTGTTTGGGCATAATTTTTGTTTAAGTACCGTTAACAAGTATGAATTTGGTAGAGAAATTTAGCTTTTTACACTCTTTTATTACACTACCGAGAGTTAATGCCCACAAAATCCCTGAGAACCAGATAGAATAAAACTATTGTTCTTGCTGGCTTTAGCTCATGAAAATCTCTATCATTGGCATTGGTAAAGTAGGCTCGACCATCAGCTTTGTAATAGCCAAAGATGGCTTGGCTTCCGAACTCGTTCTCTACAACCGTACACGAGAAATTGCTCATGCTGAAGCCCTCGATATTCAACAAGCAGTCGCACTGACTCCCCATCGACTTCTAGTTCGAGATGGAGACATCGAAGATACTGCCAAATCTGACATTATTATTCTTGCCGTCAGTGCGCCCATGACCAAGGAAATGAAAAGTCGTGCTGAACTCCTGTTGAGTAACACTCAGATTATGCTGTCTTTGATTCCTCTTCTCGTTCGACATAGCCCTCAAGCCATCTTCATCAATGTCAGTAACCCTGTTGATGCCTTGACCTACCAGATTTGGCAAATTGCTCGTCAACACTCCAAACAGATTCATTGGCAACAAGTCATTGGAACTGGCACTTTAATCGATTCCGCACGGTTTCGCGATCTTCTCGCAAGCCAACTAGGTATTCATCCTGCCGATATCAATGCTTATATTTTAGGCGAACATGGAGACGGGCAGTTTGCTGCACTCAGTTCTGCTATGTGTGGCGGTGAATTTATTGATGCTAACCCTTTGCGCCAACAGATGGTGGAGGATGCCAAGCAGTCTGCTTGGACAATTTTCCAAACTAAAGGCTACACCAATTACACGGTATCTCTAGCTGTTGAACTGATTGTTCGCAGTATTGTTGAAGACTTACGATCTACCTTACCAGTATCTGTTTCCATTGATGGTTATTGCAATGTCTACAGCTGTTGCCTCAGTGTTCCTTGCGTTATTGGTCGTCAGGGTATTCATCGTCGCCTGGAAACTCAGCTTAATGAACGGGAAACTCTGGCATTCCAGAACTGCGCTCACGTGATTCAACAACAAATTCAGTTCTGTCAGTCACAAATAGCTCACCCTTACTGATTCTCTCGGTAGTGTAATAAAAGAGTGTAAAAAGCTAAATTTCTCTACCAAATTCATACTTGTTAATGTATAGTCCAATAACCAGATCGTGCATTGGAACTATCTTCGAGAAGCAAATAGTTTTGCGTTGTAAT
>NZ_LR214424.1 GCF_900659865.1 Hyella patelloides LEGE 07179 | reverse complement strand
CAACGGATTATTGATTTCTGTCCATCACTGGAGACTTTCTGGATATTTATGACTGTCGATCTTCGTCTTTTCTTCGTCCGTTTTTTGATTACTTTATATTACACTTTGACGTGCGGAAGGTGGGTTTGATAGCTTGTGTCCATAATTTACTATGCGATCGCGATAATACTTGATGTCCTGCTTGAGGAAAGATTACCATATTTTTGGGAACATCTAAATTTTGGTAGAGTTTTTTTACTTCAGTAATTGGCATAGTGCGATCGCGTTTTCCTGCTAAGATTAAAGTAGGACATTTAACGTCTTTGGCATATTCTCTTGGCTTGTGGGCAAAACCATTAAAACCATGTTGAATGCTACCCCAAAATACAATTAACTCTGCCATTGGAGAAGGGGGTAAAGATTCGTTTTTCAATCTGATTTTGACTGCTTTTAAAAGAGTGGTAAAAGGTAATTCCAAAATAATTGCATCGGGTTGGATATTGTGTTTAGAAATTGCTCTTAGAATAGCTGCACTACCCATGGATATACCATAAAGAATCACAGGCTTGTTTAAGTTTAATTGCTTTAAATAATTAACTGCTGCGACAACATCTTCAGCTTCTTCTACTCCAATAGTGCTTTTATTTCCGCTAGATGTACCTGCACCACGAAAATCTATTGTTAAAGTATCATATCCTAGATCGTTAAATACTTTAGCTGCATCCAATAACGAGCTTTTTGTGCCAATTTTGCCATGAAATAAAATTACAATTCCTTTCGTATTGGTTACTGATGATTTTATTAACCAACTATCTAGCCATTCATTATTATTAATCGGAATTTTGTGAGCAGGGTAAGAGCATCTCAAAACCTATTGACAAAAGGATTGTAGAACAGTCATCATATAGCTATCATTCATAGCTGCACGCTTCATTTTTTGACGCAGCGATCGTTTCAGACTCTTTTCTTGATTCAGGGCATTTAATGCCATACGTCGGAGTAGAGCCAAATTACGAGGGGAGTTGCCTGAACGGACGCGACAGTGATCCTCATTATGTCTTGGTGCGCGTTCCTTAGCGGAGGTTTCCTCCGCAGGGTCGCACCGCAAAGTTACGTCCAAAGTCCAATGGACTTGGTTTTCGATTCCCCAATGGGTGCGAATCGCATTGCCCAGATTCTGAGCGTCTGCTGGCAGAGAAGACCAGGGCAAACGCATCTTAAATTGAGCGAAAACAGATAATTGAAGAAAGAAAGGATAAAAGTCAAAAAAGAAGAGTAGTAGTATGAAGTGCTTCTTTTTAACGACGCGATCCCGAGTAAAAACATGATAAATTCAGTAAAATTAACAATTAATTTAAGACAGAATTAGTTCTTAGAATTGATGATATGATGACCCAATTATCAAACTTAATTTTGGCTATCTTTAGTCATGAAACTAAGATCAAAAACTACAATAGAAGAACATTTTTCATCTATCAAAGCTCCGAGATTAGATAGAACTAAGCTACATCAGTTGATTGATATTATTACTATTACTCTTTGTGCAGTAATTAGTGTCGCAGAAACCTG
>NZ_LR214423.1 GCF_900659865.1 Hyella patelloides LEGE 07179 | reverse complement strand
CTAATGCCTGAAAACCCAAACGGAAAGGAGATAGTAACCACTGTAACCAAGTCTTACGATTGCCCTCTCGTTCTCCAATAGGTTTGAGGAAAAAGGCTGCCAATAAGGGAATTAGGGTAATAGAAACCACTAACGAAGCAATAAAGGCAAACACCATCGGTAAGATTAGCCCCGCAAACATCAGCCCTGTTAAGCCTCCAGACAGGATAGTAGGTAACAAAGCTGCTATCATCACGCAACTTGCAGCAGCACTAGCTAAAAATACTTCTCCCGTACCCTGAATGGCTGCCTGTCGGGGTGTTTTGCCTTCTTTGAGTTTGCGATCTATGGAATCAATTACGATGATCGAATCATCAACTAATTTCCCAATTGCCATCATCATCCCCACCAAGGTTGAGGAGTTAAGGGACATAGAAAAGGGAATAAACGGCAGCATCGAAAGAGCGAGGGTTGTGGGAATGGAAATCATGACGATCGCCGTTGCCCAAAAATCTTCTAAAAATAGCAGGATAACTAACCCCGCTAGTGCCACACTAATTAATAGTTCTCCCGTAGTGCTATCTTTGATTAACTCAACCAGGAAGGAATTGTCATAGGCTACTTCAAACTCCAAACCTGGATACTGAGATTCAATCTTCTCTAATTCTTTTCTAACTCTAGTAATCACTTGTGGGGAACTAGAGTCGGGTTTTTGAATGACGTTAACTGCTAAAGCAGATTCGCCATTGTAACGATAGGCACTGCGACGCTCTTCGTAGGTATCCTTTACCTCTGCCACATCTCGAACATAAACAATTTGCCCGTCCATTTCCAAGATGGGGTAATTCCTGACTACCCCAGCATTCAAGGCGCGATCGTCCGCCCGTACTAATATCTCCTCGCCCCCTTGAGTTAAGACTCCCGCACCCTTACTAACATTATTATTGTCAATCGCATCTCTAACCTGAAGAATCGAAAGTCCGTATGCTGCTAACTTCTGGCGAGCGACATTTACCTGTAGCTGTCGCCGATAACCCCCTGTGATAAATACCGACTGAACATCTTGTACGCTTGTCAGGCGATCGACCAAAGTATTGTCGGCAAATTCCCGCAGCTTCACCCGATCCCAACCTGACCCCTTGAGTGCCAGAGTCAGAACGGGACGATTTAAAGGATCGATGGGCAGCACCCAATAGGAACGAGTATTAATCCCATCAATAGGTAAGTCTCCCTCGGCAGACTTCATCACGCTTTGAACGTCCCGAACTGCCTTATCAACGTCACCACCCCAAGCAAACTGCACCGTCACCAGAGATAAATCCTGCTGGGAACTAGAACGCACAAAACGCACCCCATCCAAAACAGTCATGCGCTGCTCGATGGGTTTACTGATATAGGTTTCCACCTCCATCGGGGAAGAACCAGGAGTTCTGGTAATTACGGCTACCAGGGGACTCTGTACGTAAGGCATCATCCGCACGGGAATGACTATTAAGGTGAGAACAGAGAGAATCAGCACTCCGATATAGAGGGCTACAGTAATAACGGGATTGCGGATAGACCAACGGGTGAAAAAAGTTTTCATGGGATCGTGATGTTAGTTGACTACTTATCTG
>NZ_LR214422.1 GCF_900659865.1 Hyella patelloides LEGE 07179 | reverse complement strand
TTTTTGGTATACTGGATAAATTGTGGCAGCAGGAACTGGGTCTAATAAATTGCGTATTTGATTATCGCTGGGAATTTTTTCGACCTTAAATAAACTGTCAGCATTATTTTTACACTTCATCTTTGACATCAATCTTTGATGTTCTAGAAATGAAGGTGATTGAGTCAAAAATATTGAAAATGCTGCCATCATAGCATCAGATATTTCATATTTAGTATTATTTCCAGGTTTTCTGGCATCTGGTAAGTCATCTAATTCTTGAATTAAAAAATTAATCAATTGATTAATTTTCATTTCTGCAACTTTTTGTACCATTTTATTTGATTAATAATCGCCACATCTAATAATTTATAAGATTTGACAAATTTTGCTGTGCTATTAATCAAGATTTTTTGTTCAATCGTCATAGTTAGCGTAAATATCACGCTAACTTGCTTCCCCATTTACTTTTTTTCTGCCAAATTTTTCTCTATTCTTTTTCAAAATGAGAATTGCTGCCAATTTACCGTGACGTTTGACTGCTACGGCTTCTTTGCTTGCTAGATACTGGGATGCTTTATCTCTAAATTCTCTAATGCCAACACTTTTCATAATGTTTCCCCTGTTTGGTTAGTTTTAGTCTATGAGCGATCGCTCCAGATTGATAATATTTATTTTTGATGTTCTTCTTTCCCCCTCTTAGTTGTTATGCCTCCTGCCTTCCGTTATTCACTTCCTTTGGTAGATGCTAGAGCGAGTAAGGCTTTTTCTATTGCTATTAAATAGGTGATTACTTCTACGGCTTCAATGGTATTTGTATAGGTATTTGCCCACCGAGCAATTTGATTTAAGTTGTTGCCTATTTTAGCGATTTGATAGGTGCGTTTCATCTGGATTGCTCGGTCGCCAACATTAGTTACTTTAACCCTATTCATAGCTTCTCTAGCTAACTGCGAGATAGTCAATCCAGCAGCGTGTGCAAATAATTCCCAGTCCAATTTTTCTGAGTCTGTGAGTCGAATACTTATGGTGTTGGTACGCTGTACTTTTCTGGGCATGGTTCGCGATTGTTGCTATGGGTTTGAGTTAGTTAAGAGATGCCTATATTTTCTTTTTCCTACTGCCTGAAGGGGTCGAGGGGAAAGCTTTCCCCCGCTAGCCCCCCACGGACGTTGATTTGAGCGTAGCGAAGAGCAATGTCCTACGTGGGGTGGGCTAGCGCTTTCTTTTAAATTTTTGGGTTTATGCACCATAGTATTTAAGCCTATTTTAGCTATCTATAATATAACAATTACTACCATATAACAATCGGGTAGTAATGAAAGAGAAGCTTAATATTTTGTCGAATGACACCTGAATAAGTGAATGGGCTTGATAAATTAAGATACTTCTGGACAACCTCAGTAGGTTCTAAGACTATTTTGTGTAGCACCTTTTCGACTGAAATAATTATTTGCTTTCTAAACCGTAACTTACATTTTTTCTGATACACCCCAATTGAGTATTTCCAGATTGTTAACGGATTTACTCCAAGGTCAGATGTTCGTGTCTATGCAGTTGTTCGTTTTGCTCATTGATAATTAGTAAGATGAACATTGAATAATTAGACTGCAAGATTAAACAAATACCCAGAAGCATTAGTTGAGATGTCAACTAAGATTTAGTCGCAGTATAAAACGAAGACCTTGGTAGCACGAAAAGTCTATTTCAACAGACGTTTTA
>NZ_LR214421.1 GCF_900659865.1 Hyella patelloides LEGE 07179 | reverse complement strand
TTAGTTCTATTCAAACTAAAGAGAACTATTTATTATTCAGTACTTTTACTGATTCTAGTATCTCTTTTAGGAGATTATTTTTCTGATTGCTTTATGCTCCGTTTTGACGTGCGGAATGTGGGATATGAATGTAATCGCAATGAGAGTTAGTGATGCAAAACTGCATCCTAATGCAGACGCTTTGCGCGTTTATACAATGGAAGCACCGAATCATAACGCGGTACAAATAGTTGCTAATTTAGAGAACATCTATCAAGAAGGTGACATTGTTGCTGTAGCTTTAAGCGGTTCAGTGCTGAAAGATGGTACTAAAATTAAGCCTTGTAAGCTACGGGGTATTACTTCTCATGGAATGGCTTTAGGTGTTGTTGATGTTAATTTAGGTAGCGATCTTTCTGAAGTATATTGTCAGCAAGAATTAGTTAATACAGGGGAAAAATTAGCTTTTCAGAAGTGGACAAGCATTGAATTATTACATAATGTACGTAGCAATTTAGCCATTTTAGGTGATGCGGTAAAAATTACTTATCGTGCCAAAATTAAGTTACACGGTACTAATGCGGGAGTACAAATTACTACAGAAGGTAAAGTAGCAGCCCAAAAAAAGAGCCAAATTATTACATCTTTATCTGATAACGCTGGTTTTGTTGCTTGGGTTGAAAGTAATGTTGAGTATTTTTCTGCTTTAAAAACTACAGAAAATATTACTATTTTTGGTGAATGGTGCGGTAATAATATTCAAAAAGGCGTAGCAATTTCTCAGCTATCTAAAAAAATATTTGCTGTCTTTGCTGTTCAACTAGGCGATGATATTATTACTCCAAAAAAGCTAGAGATACGTCCTGAATACATCACTCAAATGTTACCCAAGCATGAAAATATTTATGTGCTTTCCTTTTACGGTGAACCCATCACTTTAAATTTTGGTAATAAAGAGCAATTAAAAGCTGCTGCTGAAACTATTAATAATATGGTAGAAGCCGTCGAAAAATCCGATCCTTGGGTAAAAGCTACTTTTGGCATCGAAGGTGTTGGCGAAGGTTTAGTTATGTATCCTGATACAGATAGAATAGTTGAAAGAGCAAACTATACTGAATATATGTTTAAAGCTAAGGGTATTGAACATCAGGTAGTTAAAGCGAAAAAAGCGGTATCTATCGCTCCTGAAAAAGCAAATAATATCACCGAATTTGTCCAACTTTTTGTCACCGAAGCTAGATTACAACAAGCAGTAACAGAAGCTTGTGATGGTCAATATGATATTAAGCGAATAGGCAATTTTATGAAATGGTTTGCTTTGGATGTTCGGAAAGAAAGCGTTGCAGAATTAGAAACTGCTGGCTTAACTTGGAAGGAAGTTAATAAACCTCTGATGAATGATGCTAGAGAATGGTACAAGACTAAAGTTGCTACTTTTTAGTTGTTCACAATTTTAATAATAATTGACGGGAGGAAATGCGGTCACGGTCAAGAAGCATTCTTGCGACAGTACATGCGGACAAGTCCTTTGTCTGGGTCACGAAACCCTTCTGCAAGACTGTCGCGCTATTCCATTTATCCTTATTATCCCGCTTGACGGGACGAATGGGGACTCCCGTGTTGATAGGTAGGGCTGTTTCATTCTCGAACCAAGAAATGCGATCGTGAATAAAACAAGCATCAAACCAAATTAATGGCAAAAAGAAAGCAACAATGGTAAATTATTGCTCATATAGTCTAACGCCTCGGTCAAC
>NZ_LR214420.1 GCF_900659865.1 Hyella patelloides LEGE 07179 | reverse complement strand
AAAAAAGTAACACGGGAGTGGAATAGCGAGACAGTCTTGCAGGAGGGAAACCCTCCGCAGAGAACTGTCTCAAGACGGCTCTCTCAGCAATTCTCATTTTGGCGATCGCGCTCTGGAATTGGCGATGGTGAACTAGAAATAGCGATCGCTTCGGGGAAGTATTCGATTAAATTATAAATATAGGTCAGTAGATTCTGTACTACATGAAGAAAAAAGCTGTTACTATCGAAGCCTCACAGTTAATCGGATTTTTAGACCAAGAATTAAAGGAATTACCAGATAATCGAAAAGGAGATAATAAGAAATATACGGTCAACCATGCATTGAAAGCAGGTTTTTCTGTATTTTTTACTCAATCGCCTTCTTTTTTACAACATCAACGTTTGATGAAGCCAAAAAAAGGTAAAGATAATGCTGAAAGTTTATTTGGTTTATCAGAAATACCTTGTGATAACCAAATTAGAAATTTATTAGAGCCAATTCCAGCTACAACAGTATTTGGGGCATTTAAAAGTGCTTATCCTCCTTCGAGGACGTAGTAAATGGTTAGAAACTAATCGGGTAATAGAAGAGTTTAAGTATTTGGATAATCAATTATTACTGGCATTAGATGGAACAGAATACTATAGTTCAAAAAAAATTAATTGTCCTCATTGTAATTGTCGAAAGCATAGAAATGGTTCAGTAACTTATTATCATCAAGCAGTCACGCCAGTAATTGTATCGCCCATAAAAAAGCAAGTAATTAATTTCCCTCCAGAATTCATCAAAAAACAAGATGGAAAAACCAAACAAGATTGTGAAAATGCAGCAGTAAAAAGGTGGCTATTAAGAAATCCAGTAGGTCAAGAAAATAATCAAATAACATTATTGGGAGATGACCTTTATTCTCGTCAACCAATATGTGAGTTAGCTCTCGAACAAGAATACAATTTTATTTTTGTAGCCCAACCATCATCACATAAAAGTTTATATGAATGGATAGATTTTTCAGAAAAAAACGGAGAAATGAAAATTGGAGAAATCAAAAAATATGAAAAAGGTAAAAGAAGGATTTATCGATATAGATATGTCAATAATGTTCCCATGCGAGAAAGTGAACCAAGTTTAATGGTGAATTGGTATGAAGTAGAAATCTTCGCTCCCGCCAAAAATAAAGTGATTTATAAGAATAGTTTTATCACCAATCATGAATTAAATGAGTCGAATATATTCAAAATGATTGTCAGTGGAAGAACTAGATGGAAAGTTGAAAATGAAAGTAATAATATTCTGAAAAATCAAGGATATAACTTAGAACATAATTTTGGTCATGGACAAGAGAATTTGTCGGAAATCTTATTATCTTTAAATCTTCTAGCTTTTTTGTTTCATAATGTCTTAGATTTAGTCAATAGTATGTATCAAAAAGTCCGAGAAAGCTTAGGTACAAGAAAGAGATTTTTTAATGATATTAGGGCTTTGTTGAACTATATATGGTTTCAGAGTTGGAATGATTTATTTATATTTATTTTAACAGAAGGAGAGTCAAGAGAGCCAGTTAATACAAGTTAAAAACCGAAGAAAAAAAGTTAAAAATCAGTAGAAAAATTAGTAGAAAATCCCACATTAATCTCAAAAAATCCCCCTAATTTTCATTAATCAGGATAATTAGGATGGTTTTTCTGGCTCATTTTCTCGAAGCCTTTATGTAATACAAAAACTCAAGAGCTTAAATGAGAAATAAAAGAGCAAAATTCAAT
>NZ_LR214419.1 GCF_900659865.1 Hyella patelloides LEGE 07179 | reverse complement strand
CGTTGTTCAAAAACGGGGTATTTTGGGTAACAAACGCAGCTTAAATTAAGCCAAGTTTTGACTTCGCTTACAGAACAAAAGTATTATTATGGAAGCTTCTTGTCAGACTCTTTGAAACAGGTCAAATCCTAACAGTGACAACCAATGTGGATGTTTTTCACCTGTCATTAATTCTGTAGGGCTTTTTCCAACTCTTTCAGGAATTCGACTTGACATCAATGTGCGATGATTCAGAAAAAATCTGAGAAGATCGAGATAATCAGAATTGAGATGCTTTCTCAAGAAAAAGTAATTTCTCAGACGAGAATTCAGGTTTTCAACTAAAGAACTGGCTCTAGGGGTTGATTTCATCGCCGATTCTACCGCTTCTTTCACGGGGAGGAATTTAGCTGAAAGTTGCTGATAGAGATGATTCCATTTCTGCCAATAGACATTAGTTGATAAGGACTTCTTCATCAATAAACAGACCTGTCGCACCTGAGACAAAGAAATCTGAAACTTATGGGCAATATTTGCCAGTTTTTTGTCTAGAACTTGAGCAAAGGCTAATAAATTCTCTTTTTGATTAAATAGAGCGATTCTCAAGGACTTAATCCCTTTGTGTGCCTGGTTTTCTCTGATTTTTAGTTCATCAATCATGAAATTCATTAATTCCATTCTTTCTGACCAATCTGGACCAGCCAAAGACAAAATATCATTTCTGAGCCAATAGAGTAAGATTTTGATATCAGCGAACTTATTTAGCAAATTTGCTTCATTTTTGCGAGCTTTAATCAACTTAGCTGATAATTTATTCCCCTCTCCCTTTAATTTAGCTGCTTCCATCTTCTCTTCGAGCTTTTGGCGTTGAGTTGTAGCTCCTTGAGCTTTTTTAGCTAAATTACGGCATAAAGCTGTACTTTGATCTAGTATATGCCAAACATCGCCGTGACAAGGCTTCTCTCCCCAAGCTGCTTTTTGTCCCGCTCTAATTCCAACTCCTGCATCAGCTATGGTGTAGTCGGGATTCAATCCTTGTGCTTCTGCTTCGAGCAAATACCATCCCCAAGTATCTTCATCTCGATGCTCTACTGCTTCTAGAAGAAAACAGTACGTAGAATCAGAATCCACTCCTGTCAAAACTGGTCGAGAACCCTGGAACAGTTCATCCAGTAATGGAACTTTAATCGGCGATAAATCTTGATTTTGATTGATTTGTCGGGCTTTTTCCGTCGCTTCTTTGATTCGATTGTGAATCGTGCCAATACTGAGAGAATAATCGAATAAATCCCTTAATAATTCAGCTACACCTCGATAAGAGCAGTGGCAAATTAGAATCAACGCTAAAATGAACTGAAATATCCATTGTTGAGTTACTGGAAGATAATACAAGACTTCATTTTCTGACTCTTTTTTGTCAAAAGCATGATTCAATGCACCTTCAGCAATCCTTTTCTGTTGGTAAAGAAACTTGCGACTTACTTGCTCTTGCTGGGCTATCCGAGTTATGGGTTCTTGTTTTGACAGAACTTTCACTGCTAATTGTTGACGAGCGACCCCGCGTCGGCGTAAGACGCAAGGGAACGCGCGAGTCGTGACGCACATTTGGATGAAGAGCAGAAGCTACACAATGGGATGGATTCACTCGATTTACTCATAAATTAGGCTTATTATCCCTAATTTAACCATATTCCCTATTTCTTTGTACTAGTCCCATATTTGAGAATATATGTTCTATTTAAATGAGGGATTTTTCCTCAAAGTGTAACCCTCGTTTGAACAACGCC
>NZ_LR214418.1 GCF_900659865.1 Hyella patelloides LEGE 07179 | reverse complement strand
GGCGTTGTTCAAACGAGGGTTACACTTTGGGCAAAAATCAAGCCAGGTACATAGAACAAATGTTTTAAGTTATTGCTCAAAAATAACAAGATGGGAGATACTAATAAATCAAATTAAAATTAGGTAAATATAGTAGTAAACTGAGTGAATTCATCTTCTTCTATAGCTTCTGGTCTTCATCCTCGTCAGCGTCAACAATTAGCAGTTCAAGTCTTATCAAAAAAGTCAAAAATCAGCCATCTAGCTCATGAAGAGGGAGTAAGCCGTAAATTTCTCTACCAACAGAAAGCTCTTGCCCAAAAAGCATTGAATAAAGCTTTTGAAAAGGAAGAGGGAGAGAATGAAGTGCTATATTATCTTCCTATCACTCACTCATGGATATTTCAGTTGATTCTGGCGTTGATTTTAATCTGTCATTGCTCTTACAGAGGAGTTAAGGAGCTATTGAGAGATTTATTTGATTATTCGATTGGTATTGGCACGATCCACAATCGAGTCAAAGAAGTAGTTCAAAAAGCCAGAAAAATCAATCAATCTCAGGATTTATCGCCGATTAAAGTTCCCTTACTGGATGAACTCTTCCAGGGTTCCCAACCCGTTTTGACAGGAGTAGATGCAGATTCGACCTACTGTTTTCTTCTCGAAGCAGTAGAACATCGAGACGAAGATACCTGGGGATGGCATTTACTCGAAGCAGAAGCACAAGGATTGAATCCCGATTACACGATAGCGGATGCAGGTGTTGGTATCAGAGCAGGACAAAAAGCTGCTTGGGGTGATATTCCTTGTCACGGCGATGTGTGGCATATTTTCCATCAAGGTGAAGCATTATGCCGTAATTTAGCCAAAAAAGCCCAAGGTGCCACAACGAGCCGAGAAAAGCTAGAGCATTCGATGAAGTTAGCCAAATTAAAGGGTCAAGGAAACAAATTATCAGCTAAGTTAACTAAAGCTTGTAAAAAAGAAGTAAAATTCCAAAAATTAGCCAGCGACATCAAAATACTGCTCTTTTGGCTAAGAAATGATATTTTGTCTTTGGCAGGGGCAGAATGGTCGGAAAGAATCGAGCTGATGAATTTCATTATTGAAGAGCTTCAACTGAGGGAAGACCAAGCTCACAAAGGGATTAGAGCAATTAGAGTGGCTTTATCGAATCAAAAAAACGATCTCTTAGCTTTTGCTGAAGTATTAGACCAAAAACTCGCAGATATTGCCCAAAAGTTTCGGATTTCTCCCTCTCAAGTGCGAGAGGTTTGTTTCTTAATGAAGAAGTCTCTTTCTACGAACCTCTATTGGCAGAAATGGAATCAACTTTACCAGCAACTAAAAGCAAAATTTCTACCCGTTAAAGAAGCGGTAGAATCAGCAATGAAATCAACTCCCAGAGCCAGTTCGCTAGTGGAAAACCTGAATTCTCGTTTGAGAAATTACTTTTTCTTGAGAAAGCACCTCAATTCTGATTATCTCGATCTGCTTCGGTTTTTCTTGAATCATCGTACCTTCATGGAAAGCCGAGTGGCTAAAAGAGTTGACAAAAGCCCTACCGAGTTGATGACAGGAATTAAACACCCTCATTGGTTAGAAATGCTGGGATTTGAGAAATTTCAAAGGGCTTGAATAACCTGAAGCAATCATAATACTATTGTTCTATCAGCCTATTCATAACCAGGCATAATTTGTGTTGCCTTTGTTACCCAAAATCCCCCGTTTTTGAACTACGCCAAGAAATTTACTATACAAGTGATGCAGCTTTGAGAATGGGTTGTGATGCGATCGCTC
>NZ_LR214417.1 GCF_900659865.1 Hyella patelloides LEGE 07179 | reverse complement strand
CCCCTAAATAATGTCTAAACTCTCTTTTCTGTGCTTTAGTTCTTAATAAATCATCAAACTTTTTACACCATCTATCGAAACAGGGAGGCATAGCTGCGGGAGTAGTTTCTCTCATGATAGCGATCGCCTTATAGAGTAATGCTCAACTCAGTTATTTAAGGCATTATATCTTGTTTTTATTGTCAGAATTGTTTAAGTCCCGTTAAAACAAGGAATTATTCTCGATCGCGTCGAGCAAAATCATTGGGATGAATGGCTTGGTTTAACAGAATTAGTCATGGTAGAGTTGGAAGCTAAAAACTTAGAATCTGTTTTTAATCATTGTCAAGATTTAATTTCTATCGCTACTAAACTAGAAGGAGGTAGTGAAGCAGCTTTTACCCAAGCTCTTGAAACCTTAGCTTACTATGCTCGCGATCCTCAATCTGCTGCTAAGAAATTAGAAAAAGCGATCGCTGCTCTTCAAGAATTAGATACCCAACGCAAACTAGCTTACGTCTTAACTTACGCTGCGGAAATCGCTCTAGAACATCAAAATCTCGAACAGGGGTTCATTTATGCTGAAAACGCTCTCAAAGCTGCTCAAATCGTGGCACATCCTAGCGATATTGCCCTAGCTTGGTTAACCTTGATTCGAGGAAAATGGATGATGGATGATATGCCTGAAGCAATCGAGCAATTTACCCAACTCCAAAAATATCTTGGTAATCAAAGTATATGCGATCGCGCCAAACAAAAGATTATTGACTTGGAACAACAACTAAATGAGAAATTAGAATTGATTTAACAACTAAAACTATGGTTCATGTCGTTATCGAAGCCACTTATAATCCTCCTCTCAACGATGAAACTATGGAGGCATTAGAAAAAAAAATAACTCCCTGTTTAAAGGCACGTAACTTAATCTGGATTCGCTCTTTGATTTCCCGCGATGGTCGCAGATCGGTCTGTGAATACAAAGCAGCAGATACAGAAACGGTGAGAGAAGTTTACCGACAAATAGGCATCAATGTCAAAAGTGCTTGGGTAGCAGAAATAGTTAGTCCTGATTGACATACTCCCATCGGCTATGCCGAGGGATTCTTGATTCATCCCAAGATAGCTAGATTCGTCAAAGACGTATCCCCGCTAGAGCCTGATCCACAAGCACGTCTTGATGCGCATTCCCTTGCGCCTTTCGGCGACGCGGGGTCGCATCGCAACACGGTCTGCCCGACCGCTAAAATGTTCAAGGCTGCATTTTTGTCTCTTTGATTGAGACTATTGCACCTAGGACAACTCCATTCACGAACTGAAAGAGGTAACTTGTCTATGATGTACCCACATGGATGGCACCGTTTAGATGATGGAAACCAACGATCTATTGCTCCTAGTTGCCTATCATGCCATTTGCACTTATATTCTAGTTGGCGCAAAAATTCACCCCAACCACAATCAGCTATGGCTTTGGCTAACTTGTGATTAGCCATCATATTTTTGACTGCTAGAGTTTCAGTGTAGATAGCTTGGTTTTCGCTAACCAATTTTGAACTTAGCTTATGTAAAAAATCTTTTCGGCCATCGGCTATTTTAGCGTGAAGCTTTGCCACTTTTAACCTTGCCTTGTATCTGTTGTTAGACCCTTTCTTCTTCTTAGCTAGTCTACGTTGCAGAGTTTTAAGTCTAGCTTGGTATTTTTGATAGTGCAAGGGATTGCCAGATGCCCAACCATTTGAGCAAACAGCTACGTCTTTAATTCCTAAGTCAATTCCGATTTCTTCTGTTGTCGGTGTCCATTGCGAGAATTCTTCCTCAACCAAAAAAGAGACAAAGTACCTGTTACTTGGGTCTTTGG
>NZ_LR214416.1 GCF_900659865.1 Hyella patelloides LEGE 07179 | reverse complement strand
TACTGACATCCGTAAAATCCACATAATATTACGTAATAATTCCGATCTATTTGGCTTGTTTTTTTACGTCGTATTACTCACATTGACAATTAAAGACAGGATAATTACGCAAGAAAATTTTTTCAATTAAGCAAAAAAAATAGAGTAGAAATTATTCCACTCTAAAAAAACTAATTATAAAATAAGTTATTTCTATTTCTTAAAACGATGACGTAACTTTTTCAACCCAATTAAACCCAATACCAACCCAATACCAGTACTAGGAGTAAATTCAAAAGGAACATCTTCCACCAAAAACTCATCTATCAATAATGCAGAACTATTTCCTACCCCATCAACATCAATTACACCAAACCCAACTCGATATTGACCAGTAGATAAATCATAATCATCTGAAAAGGCAGCATAAGGGCTAGTATTTGTCTGATAATTGTTGCCACTTGCAGTCGGAATTGAACCTGTACTATCTTCCAATGAAATAACTATAGGGGCAAAACTAATATCTGGTTGACCAGTATTCTCATCAATTTTGGCAAGAGAAATAAAACCAAAATCTTTATCTCCCAAACTTCCTGCACCATCATTAGTTAGAAAGTCCCAATTAAATGTTATCTGAGTATTTCTATTATTGTCATTGGTAATAGTAATATCTTGAAAAATTGCCGAACCTTCTTTAGGAAGACGATATAGAGGATTTCCTTCTGTATCGACTAGAGGCGTACCATCGATTTCTCTCTGAATCGAAAAATCATTAGCAGACAAACCCAACTGAGTTTGTAAAGCAGCAATTTCAGGACTAGCACTAATTTGATCTTGAGTTCTTAGGTTAAAAGTACCTGTATTAGTACCAGGGTCATCATTTCGGTCGTTCAAACATAAAGTAAGGTTGCCACTGGGACAAGCAGTGGTAATAATACCTTGATTCGTACCGTTGAAATCAACTCCACTATATGTACCGCCAATATCAGTCGAGCCAGTACCAGTCCAACCAGCAGGACCATCTAGGCTAGTAGAACTTTGAAAATCACCATTGGAAAAATCGACAGAATAGGCATTAGCAGAATCTAAAGTAATTAAATTGCCCAAGCTAAAAAGACTAGCAAAAATGGCAATAGGAGCAAATTTTGAGAGAGAGATAGACATAATTGGCATTGGTTGTAATTAGTTATGGGACAAACAGTAAATGATAATTAAAACCTTCACTTGTGAGGTATTTAGAGAAAGAGAAGTTGAGGTTTTTAGTAAATAAAAAGATATCTAGTAATGTTGAAAGTAGGCTCATAATTCCAATAATTTAACCTACCTTCAATTAATGTTGGTTACTAAATGATGAAATCAGCTGAGGTAACTCCAGTAACTCCTTCAAGGAAAGCAATATCTTTGGGATAAACACTATCTGCTGGGTCAAAATCTATTTGTACGATGGTGCTATTACCAAGAGTAGGATGATTGAATTCAACCAGTTCCACATAATTATCTCCGAAGGGATCTGAGCCTGCATAACCGACTTCTGTAGCCAGAATATTGCTGATATCGATTTTGTCTTCGCCGACGGTGAAATCAGTAATGGTATCAATTCCTTCACTGGTTTCGTTGAAGTAGTAACAATCTTTTCCTGCACCACCAGTTAGAGTATCTTCTCCTTTACCTCCTGTGATTAGGTCGTCATTTGCAGTACCAGTTAAGGTTTCTGGACTACCACTACCAGTAACTCCGTTTTTGATACTGAGTAGATAATCTTCCACTTCACCATCACTAGCTGCACCATTAGCATCAGCTTCGCTTAAGCTATCGCTACTGATTCGGAAACGACCATAAGTAGTACCTGGGGTGATATCTGTGGGAATGGTATTCCAGTTGAGA
>NZ_LR214415.1 GCF_900659865.1 Hyella patelloides LEGE 07179 | reverse complement strand
TAATAATAATGCTAAAGTCAACCGACAAAAGCATTTTATCTCATTTTGACTATCAAAATTGTTTAAGTCCCGTTAGGATTATGGTTAGACGGTTGGCGTAGCTTTTTAGACTTTTCGTACATCCTCTTAAACTCAGCTAAGAGCCACATTCAAGAGTGCCGACAAGGTAGGCAAGTTAACCGTTTTCAACATTGGTGGCAACAAGTATCGGCTGATTGCAGCCATTCACTTTAATCGTCATAAAGTCTATATTCGGAATATCTTAACCCACAAACAATACGACCGAGGAGATTGGAAACAATGATTAACATCACCCCTGAAATACAACAACAATGGACAGCACTCGCTCCTTATTTAACCATTACTAATGAGCAGGAATACGATCTAGCAGTTGAAAGACTTAATCTTCTACTTGATGAGGTTGGTGATGATGAGTCTCATCCTCTCTACAGTTTGTTGGATACATTAGGTATCTTGATTGAATCCTATGACAATGAACATTATCCCCTGACCGATTGTCATGGAATTGATGCTTTAATCTATTTGATGGACGAGCATTCACTCTCTCAATCTGATTTACCAGAAATTGGCTCTCAAGGTGTTGTCTCGGAAATCCTCAACGGTAAGCGACAGTTGAATGTCAGACAAATTCAAGCTTTAGCTGATAAGTTTCAAGTCTCAACTGCCACTTTTTTTCCGTAAGCCTTTGGGGGTTGTCCCTCGATGAGATAAGCTAAGCTGACGCTATAAGCTCTTTTATTATTTACTCTGGTCATTTACTCCGATTTACTTCTATAATAATAGAGATTAAATCCAATGACGGGAGGAAATGCCGACGGTCAGTCGGCATTTCCACTCCCGTGTCGACTCATGCCACGATCTGCTACTCCTAAATTACCCGACCCTAATTTAATTTCTCAGCTTAATGCCCAGATTGAAAGTCTTGGTTGGTCAGAATTCCGACAAGCGATCGCTCTTAAATTTCAACAACGTCTCGCTCTTATTGCTGCTAAGAATCTTGATGCCGAAAAATTGAAAAAAGCTCGATTCAAAAAACTCACTCATGAAGAAAAAGTAGCATTAGCCCTTTGTTTCCTCCACCAACTCATCTCACTCAATCAACAAAACCTTGATACAGAATCCACTATCCAAGCTCTAGCAATTGCTGAAACCGCTTTTCTCGAACGTGGTTATACTCCTGAGTTTATTGCTAAAAATCTTCATCCTCTTTATATCAATTTCGTCAGAGATGCCATCGACCGAGTCGAGTTAAAGCTTACCCCCATTAATTCCTATTCTTTTGAGATTCCAGAGCGAGATACGGAGCGATTAGTTGAGGTCACTCAACATTATGCCCAACTCTATCTCAAGTATCAACAGCCATTTTACCGCCAGCTCTCTCGCTCTGGTACTAAGGTTAATAATCTCAAGCAAGATTATCCTCAACCCGTTCGACTCCAACCTTATTTGAACAAAGTTAATCAACTACTTCAATCGGACAAGTCTACTGAATTAGCTGCGGGGATTGCTGCTGCCTGTGGGCGACGTTTCAGTGAGGTCATTGAAAGAGGAAAAGTCACAGTTCCCCAGAGTCCTACTTCTCCCTATGAATTTGTCTTTGAGGGACAATTGAAAAAAACTGATTCACTCGAACCTTATATTACTTACTCTCTGGTTCACGCTAGTCTCCTTATATCAGCTATTGAGAGGATGTACGAAAAGTCTAAAAAGCTACGCCAACCGTCTAACCATAATCCTAATCATTGCTACATGGATGAATGCTTCAGCAGTTTCAGGTAAGACCTCGTAATCAATTGTCAAGCGTCGATATCTTAATAACCAGGCAAATGTTCTCTCCACTATCCATCGCCAAGATAAAACTT
>NZ_LR214414.1 GCF_900659865.1 Hyella patelloides LEGE 07179 | reverse complement strand
GAAAGAATTTTGATAACTTTGAGGCATCATTTAAGATCGAATAAGTATTTTACAGATATCAAAAGCTAGCATAAAATTCAAGATATCAAAATTAAAGTCAGAGTCCTTTAGGGCATAACGCGGGGTCACTCGTCAACTTCAATGCAGTATCGCAAGAGAAATATCCCATGAACGAAAAAGAACCAACTGAACGCTTTAAGCGAGGTTTGGCAAAGCTAAAAGAAATAGACGGCGAAGCTGGGGAAAAAGTTATTGAAAGCCTTAAAGACATCGCACCCGATTTAGGAAGATATGTGATTGAATACCCTTTTGGTGATGTTTATTCCAGGGAGGGATTGGATTTAAAAAGCCGAGAAATCGCCACGGTTTCAGCATTGACTGCAATGGGTAATGCAACACCTCAGTTGAAAGTTCATATTCACGGAGCATTAAATGTTGGCTGTTCGAGAGAAGAAATCGTGGAAATTATGATTCAAATGTCTGTCTACGCAGGATTTCCTTCCGCTTTGAATGGAATATTTGCAGCAAAAGAAGTTTTTCAAGAAAGGGACGAGAAAGGACTATCAGACAGTTAGCACTCAATAAGATAATAGATCGCCATCTACAGAGATATCTGATACAACCTCAAGAAAACCAATACAATGAAGAAAATCAGATATTCATACAATCGCTTCATCATACATAGTATTGAGACTTTAAAGACACCTAGCGAGGAAGACTAAAACTTCCTCTATTGAGAAAATTGCGACTTTAGCAATTATTAAGCCATTGTGCAGAATAATTAAAACTTCCTATTTTGTGCAGGGAGCATCTCTCGTTTTAGACATTCTCTTCGTGCTTGAACTATAGGTCAACTAAAAAGATTTTATATTACATATATATTCTAAATTTTGGCTATTATCAAAATCAGGAAATTGTTCCCTGGAAATACAGTGCTTTTCCTTGATTTTTTAATTTCTCTTTTCTCCTCTAATTTTTGAGCTTGCTTTTTTCAAAAAAAGTCGATGTGTTCAAGTTTTAAATCAAATTTCAGTATTCTTACTGTTTTAAAATATGACAATGCATATATTAATATAAGTAAATTTCCATAAATAAAACTTTTTGTATGCACTTTTAAATCGAGCAGCAATCATAGGATAATACGGAAGCTGAGAGGTTTTCTCTCTCATAAAACTATAAGTATTTCGTCTCATTCAAGCAAGCAATTTAATCATTAGGTACGAGTAATAAAGATTTCGTCTATTTTTAGAATTAATTATTGTATATTCTCTGTTTACTGCGGTTGAATAAACAAAAAGCACGTCACTACTATCATCGATTGGCTTGGAGATTAAGTTAGGTAATTACATGGTCAAGACACTAGAAAAACTACCTTTACGTTTAGTTTTAGTAGTTCCCTTTGTGCTGCAAATTTTTATCGCAGTAGGATTGACAGGTTATTTATCAGTGCGTAACGGACAAAAAGCAATTAACGATCTAGCTACGCAATTACGAGAACAAGTGAGCGATCGCGTCAGTCAACATCTAGATCGCTATTTAGCTTTACCCCATCAAATCAATCAAATCAACGCTGGGGCGATCGAACAAGGATTAATTGACGTTACCGATTTACGTGGTTTTGGTCGCTATTTTTGGCAGCAAATGCGCGTATTTGAGGAATTTGGCTACATTAATTTTGGCAATCCCCAAGGTGATTTTGTCGGGATTAATCGTAATGACGATAATAGTTTGCGCCTCGATTTTATCGAGCAAGCTTATCTAGGAACATATCACGGTTACGCTACAGACGAACAGGGTAATCCTACACAACGGATTATTGTTGATGAATTTGATTTTCGGGTGGATAGTTGGTACACAGATGCAGTTAAAACTGGTCATCCCTTGTGGAGTGAAATCTATACTTGGGATGACGATCCTTCAATTATCTCTGTTTCTGCTAGTTATCCTCTTTACGATCGCCAGCAAACTTTAATCGGCGTAATTGGTATCGATTTAGTCTTA
>NZ_LR214413.1 GCF_900659865.1 Hyella patelloides LEGE 07179 | reverse complement strand
CTTACGGGTAAAATCTACTCTCAAGTCAGTCTCTTTGAGAATGTCTAAAAGGCTGGTTTTATGCCAGAGACGGTTGATTTCTCCCTTTAGATGTCTGAGATTGATGGGGTCTGGTAGAGCATCAAAGGGGCTGAGTCTGATTAAGCCTTTGTTTCCCTTACCTCCAATGGTCACGCCCTTATTTCTAGGCATTCCCTTGTCTAGTTTCTTTAACCCTGACTCCATTTGTTGCTGTAAACCAGAGATAAAAGTTTCTACATCTTCAGGGAGAGTCAAGGCTTGATAGTAAATCTGACGCTTGGATTCAAAATCAGTGGGTAAATCATCATCGGGATTGCGATAGCGATTAGCCCCCACTACCCAGATTTCCTTACAGCACAGTCTTTCTCTGAGGGCTTTGAGGACGCAGATTTCATAGTTGATGCGGTTAATACGTTCGTTGCCGTCGCTATCTGTTTCCATGAGGATTTCTTTTGCTCCAGCTTTGAGAACACCATCGATGGGTATCTCTTCGGTGGAATCGTAGTATCTAGCTTTACTATGGGCGTATTTCTTTAATAGCTCTAGAGCTTCAATGACAGGGCGATGCAGGTCATTATTAGAGCGAAATTCTAGCACCTCTAACAACTGAGGAATCATGCGACGGTAGTGATTAGCAAAGGAAGCTCGCATAACATTGTGAACCCTACGTTTGTAAGCCAAACCCGTTCCTTTATATTCTGCAACCAAGTCCTTGAGGGTCTTGAGCGATACCACAGGGAAAATTACTTGCTCGATAATCCCATTTGGTTCGGCAATGGATACTTCGGCAATCCGATATAGTAAGCCTGTTTTGCCCGAAACCTTCTTGAACTCCTCAATTAATTCTTGGTTAATCCGCTTCTCTGCTCGGTTATCAATGCGTTTGATGATTGTCGTTAATATCTCAATCAGACTATCAGTAATCTCTTGAGCGCGTTGAATACAGAAGGCTGCCATCAAGGTATAGCGGATAGCATCTTTGTGTTGTCTGAGGAGGTAGGGAGTTTCTGTCGCTGCTCGATGACGATAAGTTTTTACCAGTTTAGTCGATCTACCTTCAAACAAATTAATTGGCAAACCAACAGCGCGAATGCGTTTGAGCTTTTCTATTTCAGTTAGAAAGCTGCCCAATCCCACTGCACCAGGGTCGGTTTTGAGAAAGGCAAAGTCTGACATTTTAGTCTTTTTGCCTGACTGTTCAACGGATTCATCATCTTCTGTTTCTTCTGTGGAGAGAAGAAGATCGATCTGTTGGATATTTTCTGGAGTAAGTTTATTTAGAATATCCTCTTGAAAATCAGCTTCGTATTTAGCAACTGCGCTCTTAACTAGACGCTCGACTCTACCTGGTGTTGGTGGTTCGATTTGTAGTTCTCGAAATCTTTGATAGACAAGCTCGCTTATTGGTTCGATTCGTTGTTCGGATTCGATAATTTCTGCTTTTAACCAATCAACCATTTCCTCTCCATCAGCAACCTTGGCGACTCGAAATCCGAATAATTTACGGATGGCAGCACGATGGTTTGTGATAGAGCGTCCCTGCCAATCATAATCAGAATAAGAATTAGAGGAAATTTGAATTTGTTGGGCAATGTAAGAGATAATAGCGTCTGGTATTTCTTTGGGAGAGTCAGGAAAACGGGCAAAAGTTGGGAAATATTTCAGCAAAACAGCAAAACCAATCTGATTCGCGCCAACTTTGTTTTTGACTAATTCTAATTCTTGGGGCAAAAGTGTCCAATTCTCAATTAACTCTTCTGTATCCCAATTGGCTTTGACCATTCATCTACTTTTCCTGAACGAAATATTATCTGTTGAAGAAAAGTATCTCTTGAACGAGGAATAGTTTGAGAAAAGTTTATTAAAAGTGCAGATTTGTTAGTGATTGTCAAATATGACTGAAAGTAAGTATTAAAAAAAATTATGAATCAAGAGGGTTTTGGGGTGAAATAGGTTGAGTCTTATCAAAGGCTGTAAGCTAGACATTGCAATGGTTTCAAGGTTAGGTTGCGTCTGGTGACACGAACCTTCTATTTTCGCC
>NZ_LR214412.1 GCF_900659865.1 Hyella patelloides LEGE 07179 | reverse complement strand
TTTTTGATTTAAGCGAACCGTGAGTCAAGAATCCCTCGCGTCCCGCGACGGGAGTGTCAAGTTTGCTACAAGTGCTGCGTTTGGTTGGTTTATCCAACAGCAATCCGAGAGCATTGCAGAATCAACTCAATAATACCTTATGGGCGATCGTGTACTTATTGCGATCGCATTGCGCCTCACCAATGGCGAGATCGCTTTTTGAGAGCTTTCTCAGTAAGAGAGAGACTTGCGGAAAACAAGGCATTCCCGATTGCGGTGTTGATTCTTAGTTTTTAGAATGGCTATTACTTTACTATTCAGAATCCAGGATCACTTGTGCTAGTTGCTGACGAGTAGCCCCAGTATTGAAGAGGGCGCGAACAATTAAATCCAGTGATACGGAAGGATCGCCAGATTCGATCTTGGCTACCCGCGATTGAGAAGAACCTATTTTCTGAGCTAGAGCATCTTGAGAAAGATTGTGTACTTTTCTTTGTTCTTTGACCAGTAAAGCCAGTCTTGTTTTAAGTTCCACCAGTTCGGCTTCAGCAGGAGTCAGACCCAGAAAATCACTGGTATTACCCACAACCCAACCAGCAGCTTCTAATTGTTTACGTTTTTCCGCGTCCATAACCATATCCTTTACCTTTACTAAATCGCGTCATACTGCTTCAGTCTTTTCTGACATCGCTTGATAACTGTGTCTGGGGTTTTATTGGTTTTTTTGGCAAACACATCCACAATAACTATGGCATCATCATCGATACGATAGATAATCCGC
The DNA here is from genome assembly GCF_900659865.1 of Hyella patelloides LEGE 07179. Taxonomy (GTDB): domain Bacteria; phylum Cyanobacteriota; class Cyanobacteriia; order Cyanobacteriales; family Xenococcaceae; genus Hyella; species Hyella patelloides. Next base: position 1,356 of record NZ_LR214412.1, on the reverse strand, counting down.
CAGGTTTTATCCTCATCATTAATTCTCAGTTCGTGGCATCTCACACCAATACTAGGCATCGGACGAGATTGAGGCAACGATAAAGATTCGCCTTTTTGGAGCAATCGCAGTAGATAACCCGCTTCAATACGAGTCTCACTGGAGAAAGGAGGAGTTTTGACCTCACCCGAAAACCAGATAAGAGGTTTGTCGTTTGCTGGATTTTGTTTGTTTGTATTCATAATTTTATGTCAGATTTGACATATTTGCAATTATACAAACTTACTATAAGGGAAAGAAAGTTTTTAAAAACAAGCAGTAAACTAAAAAATCTTCCAACTCTCAAAAAAATTGTTAGACTAATATCAAGTTTGTAATATCAAGTTTGTAATATAAGTTGAAATATTTATTGAATCAGGGATTGACAAAAAAGATCATGCCAAAGAAAAATCAACAAGGTGTTATAGTTCTTTCTGCATTAGAACTAGATTTATTGACAGTTCTCATGGGAGAAGAATTATATGGTTTAGAACTTCTAGAACGGATTAACAAAGCGCGAAGCAAAGTAGGAATGAACAAGCTGGGTATCGGATCGCTATATCCCACCCTTAAGCGTATGGAAAAAGCAGGATTAGTTGAGGGAGAATTCCGCGAACCAGTAGCAGGGGAAGATTCACCTCGTCGAAAATACTACAAGCTTTTGGGTGAAGGGCAAATAGCCATTAGCCGTACTCAAGCGTATCGAAACCTATTAGCAGAAGAAAAAGACAAATCATTTATCCCAGAAGGTAAACAAGTATAAAGACTATGTAAATGTAACTTATTTCAAGAAAAATTCAATTAGCTTTTATCAAGAAAATGAAGAAAAAAATCAACAAAAAGGCATCAAAGATTACTCTGTATATGCTTATAGGATTTTGCTTATTCTTAGTATTCGGTTTGTTTTCTTTACCAGATTCAATTTTACTGCATTTTATACCAATAGTTATTTGGGCAGGCGTTTTCTCAGCTATGGCAGTCGGAATTTTTTTTGGATTAAAATTTGAGCGAATTGCTATTTTTGGATTCTTCTTAGGAGCGAGCTTACTTATATTTATTTTATTAATATCACTAAAAAATCTAGAAATACCTTCTCTAAAATATGGAAATTTTATAGGCATATTATTATTAACATTATTTTTAGTTATGCTTAGTTTTGGAACAGGATTAATGTTAGGTTTTACAGCAAAACCTTTAGTCGATTTAGTACGTTTAAATTTAACCGAATTTACCAAAAATACGAATAATCTACCAAAATGGATATATATATTTCTTCGTGATGAAGAAAAAGAAGCTAATCTAATTGATTTTAGAACTCAATGGTATGGACAAAACAGC
>NZ_LR214411.1 GCF_900659865.1 Hyella patelloides LEGE 07179 | reverse complement strand
ACACAAACAGTTAAATAAAATAGCGAATCGCTCATCTTTCTGGCATGGGGGTCTGGGAAACTCCCAGGTAGGCAGGGAAAATAGAAAAATTATCAGAAGACAAAACCTTCACTTGGGCGAAGTGCGGTCTATCTTCGGCAGACTGTACTTCTTGACAAATCTTTGTCGAGTAATTTACTCGGAACTGTTGAAATATAAATTGGAGAAAATTAATTGGTTATGGCTGCAAAACTTAAGCATTCTTGGGCAATAACAATCTTATTTGCTCTGTTTTTCGTATCTGGTTTCAACGCGTTACTGTATCAAGTCGCTTGGCAGCGAATGTTGGGGTTATTTTCTGGCTCTGATGTGCGCTCTGTAACTGTTGTGATTGCTTCTTATCTATTGGGTTTAGGATTGGGAAATCTACTCAGTAGTCGGATCAGCGATCACCTTAATAACCGTCAGTGTGTGAGAATTTATGGCTACTGCAATTTGGGAATTGCGATTTTTGCCATTTCTAGTCGTTTTTTGTTTTACGATTTGCTGTTTCTGCGATTGCAATATTTGGCGCAGTCTCCTGTGGTAATGCTAGGGATTGTCTTTGTCAGTTTGTTAATACCGACAACTATGATGGGGTTATCTTTGCCTCTACTTTCCAAAGCGGTTAGTCGTACTGCGGAGAATGCAGCCTCTCGTATTGGCTGGTTGTATGGGATTAATACTTTAGGATCGGGTGTCGGTACTCTGGTTTCTGGCTGGTATATTGTGGGAACTTTGGGTTACGCTGGAACAGTTTATTTGGGTTCGTTTTTTAGTGCTTTTGTGGGCTTGGTAGCATTAATTATCTCGCGGAATTTTGCTCGCCACAAGGCTAATTTCCCGCAGGAGAATACTAATTCTTTGTCTCACACAACAAGTAAATCTCTTCAGCAATGGTATCTATTAGTTTTTCTGTCAGGTTTTGCAGCTATTTCATGGGAAATAATTTGGTTTAGGGTCTTAGATATTGCTTTACAATCTAATGCCTATACTTACGCCCATTTACTTGCTTTTATTTTAATAAGTGATGGTGTAGGCAGTTTATTAGGAGCGAAGGCGAGTCAATATATTCATCAATCCAAAAAGGTATTTTTGTTAATTCAAGGATTGGTGGCAGTGTATTCTGCGATCGCTATATGGGGAATTGCTGCTTATTGGCAAAACAACCCCGATCTACGTTCTGATATTGGCTTTATCGATCTTAACAATATTGATTTCTCCCTTATTTTTAAATACTTAATTGTTCCTTCTGTGATGATGATTTTGCCTAACTTATTATTGGGTTTTTATTTTCCTCTAGTGCAGAAAGCCATTCAAAAAGACCAGCACTCCATTGGGAAACGAGTCGGCTCAATTTTAGTAGCCAATATTTTGGGTAGCACTATCGGTAGTCTGATAACGGGTTTAGTATTACTAGATCGCTTGGGAACTTCAGGCTCAATTAAGTTACTGTGTGGTTTGGGGTTAGGCTTTCTCTTGGTAATTCATCCACACTGGCTCAAAACTAAACTAACTACTGCGTTAACCGTTGTTTCTGTGATGCTGGTACTGGCTTTCCCCTCTAATTCACAATTATGGGCAGCTTTACACGCAGTTAGTCCTGATGCTTATTTTACCGTGGCAGAAGACTCCACCAGTGTTGCAGCGATCTCAGAAACCGAAGGAAAAGGGATTTTGTTCGCTAGCGGTCAAATCCAGGCAAACTTTCCTTATATGCACGTTCACGGGCTTTTAGGTACTATTCCCGCGCTTTTACATCCCAATCCTACTAATGCCAATATCATTGGTTTAGGTTCGGGAGGAACTCCCCACAGTTTGGGGGTCAATCCCTTGACCGAACGGGTCAAAGTGGTAGAATTTTTGGGGGCAGAATTAACTGTCTTAAATGAGTATGCCCAAACCTCTATGGGAAAGCCCTTAAAACATTTGCTACAAGACCCCCGTTACGAATTTGTGGTGGGAGATGGACGCAGAGAGTTAGTCTTGAGCGATGAGAAATTCGACATTATAGAAGCAGATGCCATTCACCCTTGGCGATCGCGTGCAGGAATGCTTTACTCCCAAGAATTTTTTCAGGAAGTGCAAAACAAGTTAAAACCAAGAGGTTTTTT
>NZ_LR214410.1 GCF_900659865.1 Hyella patelloides LEGE 07179 | reverse complement strand
AAGAAGCATAAGGCTGAATCTCGACTAAAACTTGTCCTAGCTTCCGTTTAGCTTCCATCAACTCATAAGCATTTTGTAGCCTGAGAAAATATCCTTCAGATAGCCCAAAATAACGGCACAACCTTAAGTCTGTATCGGCGGTGACTCGGCGCGTACCATTAACTATGGCATGGATTCTATTTGCAGGTACGGAGATTGCTTTGGCTAAAGCATTCTGACTTATGCCGATTTCTTCAATAAATTCCTCTTTTAAGATTTCTCCTACTTTGGGGTTATCTAGTAACTGCTCGTTCATAACAATTCTTTTTTTTAGTTAAGAGTGATAGTCGATGATTTCTACATCTGTGGCACTGCCTTTGTCCCAGGTAAAACAAATTCGCCACTGCTGTTGAATTCTAATGCTGTATTGTCCTTTGCGTAGCGAAGCCATGCCGTAGGCTTATCGCCTTTCAATGCCTCTAGTCTGTTTCCTGGGGGATTGCGAAGATCTTCGAGGGTTAGTGCTGCATCTAACTGACGTAACTTTTTTAATGCCCTGTTCTGGATGTCTCCTGGTAGTTTTGATGAACGTTGACCGTTCCAAATTTTCTTAGTTTCCTTGCAGGCAAAGGTTTTAATCAAAATTACATTATATTTTATGCGATACGTACTGCATACAGCAAAATTATAAATCAATTGCTGCTAGTTTGTTCGATCTAGATAGTTAAGAGTTGTTATACTAAGGGTCAATTTTCAACGGATAACTGGAATATAAAAGTTCGCCATTTATAAACAAATAGTCTTAAGCCAGTCGTTTTTATGCGTGCCAGAAATTTAGAAAAGCGTCGGAATCAATTAAAAGATAAGTTCCTATCGGAAATACCGCCCGACGAACAGCATCGCTATAGAGAAACCGTAGGTATTTTTGTAGATGCTACTATTAAGGGCTATCTTTTTGAAGGTTTTGTGGGTGAAGCTTTAGTCGATCATCTTTTAGTCGAATTGCCTAAAATTAAGGGTTACGAACATTGTGCTTACTCTCATCTTTCTCTGAAAGACGTATTAGGGAAATATGCCACGCGGGTTGAGAGGAAGTTTTTTAAATACCGCAAGGAGCTAACTAGGAACGCTCCAGACGAAATATTTTCACGTTCTTAAGAGTTATCCAAGTATAAATTTTTTACTTAAAAATCCATAAATGATTTTGAAACCTATACTCTGTAATAGTTTCGAGCTAGATTACTCCTCATGACAGCTTCGCGCTTATTTACCCCAACTAGGCGATCGCAAAGATAGCTACACTTATGGGTGCTAGGAATTACGACTCAATCAAATTAAATTTACAAACCTCACAGTTACTCCTTGTATCAAAGCGATAGCTAACTATCATTGTGGGGATTCCTAGTCTTTCGTTGTTCTCTGCCTCCGACGGAGAATCATCAATTGAGACTTGCCCATGCTAAACCAAGTTCAGCGGGCTTCCTCAATCAAAGTGAAGTTGCGAACCAATTTTCTTTAATGTTTCTCCCTTCAGTTCTCCTTTGGTGCAGTGAATTGCTGAGATAGGCAGCTTATATTTCTCTACAAAATCAACTATCTCTAAACGACTCCATCTAGTTGTCACAATTCTGATTTCTTTACCTTGGTTGTGAAAGTTTTTTAACTTCGCGAAAGAGTCATAGTTAGGATTGTCAGAAAACTCAAATAGCTGCTGTTTTTAATCCCAAATTGGGCGAGTTAAAGTGTCATCGATCGGCAAAAGTAATCATTAACTAATTCTCAAGCTATTATTATCTACAAGATACTGTCAGCAATGTCTCTAGCGACTCAATCCACCCCCTCTTTCAATTCCACGTTGCTGCTGCCTATCGATTTCATTACTTCTATTCTTACCAAACCAATCCAAGGAGTTAACCAAATCCTGATTCCAATCCTTTGCTTTTGGTGTTTTGACTACCGCCTTGGGCAACTGCTCTTTGATTCTTTCCACCATTTCCTTACCAGAGCGATCGCGGTCAAAAGCAATTACAATTTCTCCTACCTCTTTTAAATACTCAGTTGGTATTTGACCAGCCCCATCAGTAGACAGATAGAGCGTCTTCTTAGAATCGGTTCGCTCTAACACCGCTAATGACATCGCATCTATTGGCGACTCGACTAACACCACTCTTCTTA
>NZ_LR214409.1 GCF_900659865.1 Hyella patelloides LEGE 07179 | reverse complement strand
CTTCTTAAACCAATTGTTTAACGGAGGATTCAAAAAGTAATTTAGATTACATTACCGTTGTTGAAACAGCAAAAAAACAGAATGCTTGATTATTTATTCATGTTTTGTAAAGTTATGTCACTAAATTACAGAATACTCGTAAAATAGCCCGAATTTAAGCAGTAACAATTGGCATACCATAATTAAAATGCCTAAAACCACTACAGAAATCTGCAAATTGTAAAAAATATTTGTGACTGACAAGGAATAAGTGCAAATAAAGTTCTACAATTCTCTTATCTGGGTAAAAGCTATCTAGGTGTAAAACCAAGAAAGCAGTTGATGACCGTCCAAAGTTTTCAACTGCTCTCCCCCAAACCCTCCGCCTTCTCTATTGAGATAGGTGGCACGGTTTTGTATTGAATTTTTTGATCCACATCCAAATTATGCCACAAAGAAAGGTTGAAAAGAAGTTTTTTCAAAGACGAGTCAGTAGAAGACTACAAAATATTGAGAGTCTAATTGCTCAAAGTCTTATCTTAGTTAAGTTACAAGGTTTCCAAATAAATATTACTGGAGGTGCGAAGTAATGCAGTCAACCATCTTCAACACTCCAGTAATCAAAATAGACAGTCTCAAAAATAAATTCGATACCCTTGTACTGTCTGGTTCTTTCATCACTCTTATTGGCGACTACATTGAGGCTCTTTTCTTACATCAACTTCATTATTGGAGTTTTTCTGAATATGGGGTAGTCATTGATGACACTCGTTGGATTTATAAACCCATACGAGAATGGAAGAATGAAGTATTTTCCTTTTTAACAGAATGGAAAATAAGAAAAGCGATCGCCTCTCTGCTAGAAAAAGGGCTGATCGAGCGAAAAAAACTCTACGTCAAACATCACGAAATTAAACACGATAATCCTTATTGGAATCCGAAAAATCAGACTTATTACTACAGCGTTAACTATGACAAGCTGCAAGAACTGATCGATCGAGTAGAAGGGAAGATAAAGGCTGAAGCAAGACCTGCTCATGGCGAACCAAGTTCGCCGAGCTTCCTTGCTGAAAGTACTGAAAACGTCCGTATTGAGAATTTCACAAAACTAAGTTCTGAGGAATTTCAAGATACTAAGTATTGTGAGTTGTCTCAAAACAATACAAAGAATACTTCCATAGAAAACAATTCCATAAATAAATCCCACCCTCACCTCCCTTGTGTGAGTAATACAAAAGAGAAAGAAAATAGCCAAGAAAAAAACTTTAGCAATCCCGAAGTATTACAGAATAAAGAAATTAATTCTTATGATTCAGCAGTTATCGAACAAGATACAAATGACGGTCGAGTTGAAGAAAAAATCAATAAGAATACTAGTACTAATAAAACAAATGTACAAGAACCCGTACAAGTAGAAGCTGCCGTACTGAAACCGAAGCCGAAGACACCAAAGGGAACTAAACCAAACCGCAAACGAAGAAACGAAGCACCTTGGGAAACTGAAGGGCAGTTTAAGCGGTTTTATCGGGCATTAATTCAAGCTTTACCCATCGTGGCTAATGCTCGTTCTGCACCAGGATTAGCCCAAGTAATTATCAAACAGCTTAGGTCGGGCATTCCTCACACCTACTGGGATGATTTTGCTGCGGGATTGCCCATTGGCACATCGGATAAACCTGAGTGGGAAGTAGAGCCTGGAGTCCCCTATCCTCAGTTCTTTGAATACTTAACCGAGAAAATCATCAAAGGAAATAACACCCAAACCAACGAGCAAGCCCGTAATGAGGTATTTCGGATATTAGATAAGCCCAGACAAGCTAAAGCCTTCTGGGGGCAATTTAAGCGCAGTGTGGTTAATATTTCCGAGCAGGTAGAACGCGATCGCGCTCTTGGTGTCAGCAATCCTAATACTCCTGTTTGGACAAGAGAAAGAATCGAACCATCTATCGAAGAAGCTGCTGCTGCTGGCGAAAAGATTATGGCTGTTAATGGTGCTACTAATCTGATTAGTCCAGGGGAAAGGTTAAAGGTTAAAGGAAAAAGGGAACAACAAGAGCCTTTTCTCCCTACTTCGACAAGCTTGGACAAGTCTGAAGAAGTCTCTCCATCATCAGACCCTTGGAGCGATCGCCCGACAGATACGGATTGCGATAAGCCTAACGGCATGGCTTCGCTACGCGATGAACGTCAGCCAACCA
>NZ_LR214408.1 GCF_900659865.1 Hyella patelloides LEGE 07179 | reverse complement strand
TGAGGATTTTATCCACCCTCCACATCTATAATTTCATAATTTAACCAAAAATTATCCCTCATTAATCTTAGTTATCTGTCAAAGATAGAGAACTAAATCCCTATTTTTGCCAAAATGAGAATTGCTGTGTTTGTCCTCACCGCCTTGTCCAGCAATGTAAACAGTAGTTTTATGGGCTGGGGCAATCACAACATGGGTGTAGCCATTAGGTGTGGGGTCGTATAAATCAGTTGGATTAATAAATCTTAATTCTGGTGTCAACATTTCTATTTTCCTCTTAGGGCGTTGTTGATTTAAGTAATGACGTACAGAGTAATACTGTTTATAGCTATTAGCTATTAGCTTCTGTTTTTAGTGGGCAAGCAAAATACTGAAATAACATGACAATTCAATAACGCTCTTTTTAAATTCCTCAAATATAGTGTTTGTTTGTTTCGCGTTGCAGATTGAAGATCGCTATCTCAGTAACATCTATAGAAAAGCAACTCCCCAGCTTATTTGGGTTTCTCATAAAATAGAGATACTGGATTCGATTGTCCACAATGTCAATTGCCACAACGCTTTCGAGCTTGCCATTACTAGTGTAAACAATGCCAGGTTGACCATTAACTTGAACCAACTCAAATTCATAATTTAAGCCAAGTTTTTGACTACGACGATAAATTGCTCTTAAGAAACCAGCTACCTTGGCTGCACCGTGCAGAGGCTTGAGGCAAGCCTGAACCTGACCACCCCCATCAGACCAGAAGGTAATATCTTCAGCCAGTATGTCAAGCAATCCCTGTAAATCTCCTTGCTGAAAGGCTGCTATAAATTTGCGGGTTAATTGTTCTTGCTGCTGAAGAGAGGTTTTAAAGCGCGCACCGCGAAGCGGATCTCTGCGAGATTGCCGATTAGTTAGATGCTGGCGCGCCCGTCGAGCAATCTGACGACAGTTGGCTGGTTTTTTCTCAACAATCTGAGCGATTTCGCTGTATTCATAGCCAAAGGCTTCCCGTAGCAAAAAAACGGCTCGTTCTAATGGGGATAGCTGTTCTAGTAAAATTAAAAAAGCGATCGTCAAAGAGTCTGTCAACTCAACCATTTTAGTTGGGTCATTAGAAGATTCCGTGACAATTGGTTCGGGCAGCCACGACCCTACATACTGTTCCCGCCGAACACGGGCTGAACGGAGTTGGTCAATACATAAGCGAGTAATAATTTTTGTGAGATAGGCTTTAGTAGATTTGACTCTCTGCTCAGAGGTTTGCTGCCATCGCAGAAAAGTCTCCTGTACCATATCTTCGGCATCCATGATGCTGCCAAGCATTCGATAGGCGATCGCAAATAAAAGCGATCGATATTGATTAAATTCTTCCAGCCAATCTATAGAGTCGTTTTTTGCTGTGGTAATCATGAGATCGCCTCCTTTAAGCTACTGATTTTGTTTTTACTTGATAGCTGCCAGGCACAATCTGAGTGGCAATACTCAGTCGATTCCAAACATTGATAGTCGCGATCGCCGTTAGCAGTTTGACGATTTGCTCGGGGGCAAAATGATTGCTCACCTCGTCATATATTTCGTCGGGTACGCCATCCTCAGCAATCAGGGTGACAGCCTCAGTTAGAGCTAGGGCTGCCCGTTCTGGGGGCGTAAAAAATGGTGTTTCTGCCCAGGCATTAAGAGCATAAATTCGCTGTTCTGTTTCTCCCGCCTGTCTCGCATCCTTGGTGTGCATATCAATACAAAAAGCACAGCCATTGATTTGGGATGCTCTAATTTTAATCAGTTCTAACAAGGGTTTGTCCAAACCACAGGAGCGAACATATTTCTCTAGTTCCCATACTGCACGTGCAGCAGCAGGTTCGATTTTTTCAAATTCAAGTCTGGACTTCATTTACAATCTTCTCCTCTAAGGTCTTCATTAAATAAGACGAGATAGATGTTTGAGATGTGACAGGTTTTTATACTCAGACTTACAAAATTCTTATACATGGATTGCAATTTCTGTAGGGGCAACCTTATTTCGCTTCCTGCTACACAAATCATCTATCGTATTTTGAATTTAAAATGATAATTAGCTCCACTTAAAAAAACTTAAAATAGAAACTAAGAAGCTAGATTTACCGCGATCGAGCAATGTTTAATGTCTAATTAGCTGGAGTAACTTATCAGATAATCTAGGTAGATACTCAGAGTGATCGACTGCTACATCCGA
>NZ_LR214407.1 GCF_900659865.1 Hyella patelloides LEGE 07179 | reverse complement strand
CTTACGTCGGCGCGGGGGTGGATAGGGGAGACTTTTCTGGTTTGAGATTTTGCTGCCAACAGTTGTCTATGGTTGGTTGAAGTCTCCCCATCCCCGCGCACCGCTAATCTAATTTTGTACGGCTATATCACCTATCTGAATTAAGAAATAATTTTAACTACAGTACCGATTTCAATTACAGAATAAATTTCATCTACATCTTTATTTTTTAGCGAAATACAACCCCATGTCCAATTATTCCTTTCCTCTATCAAATAATCATTACCTTGATTAACCCCATGTATACCAATAGCACTACCAACTGATGCCGATAAAGGAATGATTCCTTGTTTTTTTGCTTGTAAATGTTTGTGCCACGATTGTTGATTTGGATAGTCTAGCCAAACAAATTTAGACCATTGAGGATGAGGATATAAATCTTTAACTTTAAATATACCTTCAGGAGTTTTCAGATCTCCTTCTTTCAATTTATCTCCAATAAAATTAGAACCAAAAACTACAGGATAAGATTTAATTGGTTGGTTTTGATAATAAATAGTTAGGATAAAGTGTGACTTATTAATTAGAATTACTGTCTGTGACTTATCAATTGGTGCTTGAATTCAATTGGTGCTTGAATAATTTCGGTAATTGGTAATTGATAATTAAGTAAATTATTGGTTACAGCTAATAGCTGTAAATTGTTAGTTTCTACGGTTTGAGAAAAAAAGTAATTAATTGGTGGTAGATAGCCTCTTTTATTAAGTAACCAATATGAAGTAGCTATAGTTAGAATAGAAAAGCTAAATCTTACTATATTTCTCGGTACAAATATTTTTTTCACTTTAAAATTAGCTCGATTGTCATTTAAAACAACACGATTTTAACCTTAGCTCATATCAAATTCTGTTAGCTTGGGCTACTTAAATGAGAAGCGAGGCAGAAGATAGAAGCTAGGGTGTTGATTTTGGTCAAAGCGATCGCGAACAAATTCATGCAACTTTTGTGTAATTTTCCTCAGTGGAAAAAGCTACTTTTCTTTTTGAGAGCATAGATTGACCAAAAACTTCTTTTGACCAAGCAGTAACATTAGCTATCTGAATACTTTCCATCGCTTGGAGTACTTGATCTGGAGTTAGTTTAGTAGTAGATAAAAGAAGTGTTAAAATCATTTCATTAATCTCCGAACAGGTCGAAGAGTCAGAAAAGATTTTGTATTTACCAAAAATTGACTCAATTATATCTGATGTGGCTAGAAAAGTTTGATTTGGCGGTACTTTTTGTGCTTCAATAGCTAAGTATTGAGTGACCTTTTCCTGGCTCGCTCTAACCCAAGGTGAATCCGAAAATTTCTCCGTTAATTCCAACCAATCTTGTAAGGATTCTTGATGTAATCCTTGTTGATGAAATTGCTTTTTAGCTAAGTCAAAAACTTTAAGTATTTCAGCATAAATATGAAGTTCTTTTTCATAAGTCAATAACCAACCTAACTTCTCTAAGAATTTTCTCCGTCCTACTTCTGCTGCTTGAGAAATTATTTTACCTTTTTTTTCACATTGCTCTCGACCAATTTTCTCGGTAATTAATTGATAAAAAGAGTTAGAATCTGACGCGGTTTCACCAAGATTTTGGGCTAGTTTGCTTAAAGAAGTTTGGTCGAGTTCTTCTCTTAAGATCAACAAAGTTTCTCTATCTATAATAAATTGACTACTAATAAGAGAAAAATCTTGTTTTGACCAGTATTGAAGAACATTTAACCCCCAATTAACTAGAAGCTCTATATTATGATATCTAGCTTTAGACCGTTGAGCAGTCGGAATTAGAAACGATAATGCTGTTTGTTGTATTTGAGAACGAGTCAAATTACATTGATGTAAAAACTCTTGAAATTTTTGATTATTTGATAACTCTTGTTTTAACCATAAAGCGATTTGATGTGTGAAATCGTAAGTATAAATTACTTCAGGATTTTCAGTTATATATAGTTCAATTCCTTTTTTCAGGTCGCTTCCATGATCTGAGATAATTTGTACGGGTTTTCCGACAGTGTTAGCTAACTGATTAATTAAGAATTTGATAATTTCTCCTCTAGTCGTCTCGACTACTTCTATTGCTAAGACTTCTAGGTCATGATGTTGTAAGTTTTTTCGGTCAGATTGAAGTTTCTCGGACCATTTTTGATGAGACATTCCTAAGATAAGAACACATTTTTTTTGACCTTGTTCTAAAATA
>NZ_LR214406.1 GCF_900659865.1 Hyella patelloides LEGE 07179 | reverse complement strand
GATTATTAAGTTGTCATCTGTTGAGGATTAAAGTGCGAACTCTACCGTTTTGCGGTTACTCAACAGAAGCTAGTCATCCTCCTTCTTTCTAAGTTTCGACTAAACGAATCGCACCACCCGTTACATTAATACCTTCATCGGTATTTTCGTAGATTAAGCCTCCACCATCAAGGATATCATTGCCAGTTCCCCCCCTAAGTTCGTCGTCACCTTTACGTCCTTGTAAAATATCAAATCCATCATCTTCGTAAGTAATGTTCGCAAAGGTAGGTATTGCAGTATTAAAACCACCGTTGAGTAAATCATCTTGACTACCACCCTGAATCAAATCGTCGCCAAATTCACCAATTAATTCAAAGGAACCAGGCGCACTTCTTGCTGGACCAAACTCTTGACCGTCAATGTGATCTCCTGCAAAACTTCCAAATTGGTCATTCCGATTGCCTAATGGTGATACTCTAATGGGTATTTGATTAAAAGTACCAATCATCGAGCCACCGTCTTCCTCAGTTCTTAAGAGATCGGTGATTTGCTTGGTAAAGTCTGTGTTGCTCAGACTTTCATAGTTATTCGTGATCAAAACAAGATTCGACGTCTCGCTTCCATCGCTTTTATCGATCTGTGCTTCGATAAAGACCCCTCGACCATTATTCAATGAAGATGTAACAGGCTTGACGACATAACTAACATTAACATCAGGAAGATCTGACACTGAAGGTAAAAAGAGGTTATCTACGCCAATTTGGAAATCCTCTATCACAACCATATCTCGGTTGTTCTCCTTAATATCTAACCAAGCTCCTGTATTGTAATCAGGATTATTTACCGCATCCATCGCAGCTTGTTTTTGAGCGTCTACTTGAGCTAGATCGAATTCGTAGTTTGTTAAGGTTTGTGTTATTGCAGCAGCAGTCGATCCTATACCTCCAATGACAGGAATAGCACTTGCTGCACCACCAGCAGCATCTAAAAGAAGGTTGGCTGCTAATCTAGCATTTTCAATATCTTGGTCTGGTAGGGTAATGTCATTGATGAAGCTTGCTAGTTTACTGGTATCGAAATCTAATCCCAAACCAGTGTCATCACCTTCAATGTCGATAACAAAGTTAGTCGCTGCTGCATCACCACCAGAAATAAACCTAAAATCCCTACCTTCAGACACACCTGCAACACCCACAATTGTGTTTCTATTATTATCAGGACCTATGCGCGTGTTACCACCGAAGGCTAACTGAGAAATATTGGTAAGGGTATCAGTTCCTTCGTCTCCATCGCTTGTATCGATGTCTGTTACGGTAATACTCTCGTCATCGTTAATGGTAATATCAAATCCCTCAAATTTTCCTTCGTACAAAGCAATATCCAGACCATCCCCACCATCCAGGATGTCATTACCTGCGCCTCCTTCTAGGATATCTTCTCCAGCATCGCCCCTTAAAGTATCATCACCTTCTTCGCCAAAGAGTAGATCGTTACTCTCTCCACCATCGAGAAGATCGTTACCACTTCCGCCTTCTAGGTTGTCAGTGTTTCGTCCACCAAGCAGAGTATCATTACCAGAGTCACCTCTAAGAACGTCTTTCCTATTACCACCATCAAGAATATCATCACCCTCACCCCCTTCTAGGGTGTCATTACCAATAGAACCAATAAGACTATCATTACCTTTCCCTCCAAGGAGAAAATTCTTACCTCTACCACCGTTAAGGGTATCATTATCATCTCCACCATCGAGTGAATCATTGCCATCAGATCCTTCTAGGACATCATTCCCATCTCCTCCGAAAAGAGAATCATTCCCCGCACCTCCGTTGAGGATATCATCACCATTTCTGCCTTCAAGGGAATCATCCCCCGCTAACCCGTTGAGATTTTCATTGCCGTCTCGTCCTCTAAGAGTATCATTTCCTGCACTGCCTATAACTGAGTCACCGTCAAAGGAAGCAGATGAACGAAAACCCTCAATAAAAGTAATACGTTCGCTAGAGGCACGATTCGATGGTCCTACCTGAAGAAAGTCAGAGGTGCCGTTTCCATCAAAATCACCAGCTACGACATTGGGCGCTCCATTTGTAGTTGGACCAAATATATCGAAAGAGGTTCCAAGTGTCCGATCGCCATCAGATAAAAAGATACAGCGGTTTGCAGGTTTATAAGGGACAGTAGCAGCAGTGGGCAAACCAGTTACGCAGATGTTGGGGATTCATTAAATCCATCGCTATTTTAATCAGGGTATCAACCCTTTTGGAAGTTCTGGGA
>NZ_LR214405.1 GCF_900659865.1 Hyella patelloides LEGE 07179 | reverse complement strand
TTTCTCAAAGCTACCGATAGATATGCCAAAACCATAGTCTTTTGTGTAGATGAGCATCATGTTAAGGCAATGATTAAAGAGCTACTTCACGAAGTCAGAAATCTGAAGTCGTGATGTCAGTCGTTTTACCTCTGAGGCGAAGGAGCGAGGATTCAATACTTGAATATATTTTGTTTCTCTTCGCCTAAAAATGGCGAGGCGCATACTCCAACTTCGGGCTTGATCTAACTCCTGACTCCTGACTCTATCCTCCTGACTTCAGCCCGAAGGGCGTGGTAATCTTAATACGGATATTACCAAAGATAATTCTGATTACATTACCCGCATTACTTCTGATGCTGGTGTTGTGGGCAAAGGACATTTAGATGATTTTAAAGATGTTGAAGATCAAACCCATATTATTGCGGTGACATCTAAGTTGTTAACTACGGGAGTTGATATTCCGACTTGTAAAAATATTGTGCTTACTCGTGTGATTCGTTCTATGTCGGATTTTAAACAAATAATTGGACGAGGAACGCGAGTTAGAGAGGAATACGACAAAATATCCTTTAATATCATTGACTATACCAAAAGCACCATTTTGTTTGAAGACCCAGATTTTGACGGCGAAGCAGCTTTGATTGAAGATTGGGAAATTGATGACGAAGGGCAAGTAATTCAGCCAGAACAAGACGAATTAGAGCCAGAAGAGACTGAAGATACTGGTTTTCGAGGTTTACCATCAGATGAGGATGAACTACCCCGAAAATACTATGTAGATGGCGGAACAGAAGAAATTATCGAGGAACAAATCTACGATCCCGATGCAGAGAATGAATTAAGACTATCCAAACTCATTGACCACACTAAAGAACAAGTCCGCATATTTTATCGTTCTACCTTAGAAATACAACAAAAATGGGCAGACCCTAACAAGCGATCGCTTGTTATTGAATTGCTAGAGGAAAAAGGAATTGATTTTGAGGAGCTAAAGGAAGTTACAAATCAGCCAGAAGCCGACCCCTTCGATCTTATTTGTCATATTGCCTTTGATACCCCAGTTTTGACCTAAGTACCTATGCAAAATCAATTACATAGCGATCTCCAAAAAGTCTCAAAACTTTCTCTACATACTTGGTTAAACTTTTCCAATTAGAGTAATTGGACTTTGGACAAACAGCAAAATGATTCGCGATTACCTTCGCGAATTTTGACTTCCCTAATTAGCTGCCAATTTGGAAGCAATTAGACCGCAATTGGTGTCGATGGTTCTAGCTTTTTGCTTTTTTTACCTTTTTTAATGACCTCATGACGAGTTCTTTTGGTTTGAATCATGCCCTCCGTTCGTCCAGAAGCAAAACCTCGGGGTTTGGGCGAATTAGCTGGTGTTCCAATCTCCGTAATTATTCGATTCATATCGCGCTGAACCAGACTGGGAGTAAGAAAACCCTCGGTTTTTTGAGGCAGATAACGTTCCCAGGGCTGGGGTAAGGTAGAAGCTAATTTTCTGGCTGCCCACAGTTGAACATAAGCCAAAAGGCTAAGGGAGACCCAATTCTCTTCATGTTCAACTTCGGGAGTACCACTAGCATTAAGCAACAATCTTTGTTTGCCAACAGCGTGATTGGACATGGCGAGGAAACCTCGCCGTCCCTCACGCTCAAAACGCAGTAAGTGTTCGATGTCATATCGTTGTAGATAAGCTTGATAACCTTCATTGATGGTCAATTCATCTCGAAGTTGACCCATCATAATCAACTACATCGGTTTCCAGATGCTAATTCCTTCGGTGGTGGTAACTTGTATCCGCATCAAGGTAAATGGCTGACGATGCATTTCTTCAATCATGAGAACCACGCATCAACATCTCTTACCAGCTCTGAATCCTAACCCTCCGTAGTCGCCCCTTCTTTTGGGATTAAGTTCGCGAACGTCACTCGCGAACTCCTCATTCTTTTGTCCAAAGTCCAATGCGCTTTACTAATGGCATCTATGCGAGCCTGTTGAATAGCATCAGCTTCATGCCAAAAACTTGTAACGATTCCTTTAGTAACAAAAGAATTGGTAATACTGGCTAAAGCAAGAGGAAAGTAATTATCTTCTGGATGAGGCGGGTGTTTAACTCGATAGGTAAGGCGATCGCGAAATGCTCCCCGTAGATAAAAACCAATAAATAGAATTAAAGTAATTATCAATAGTGCAATAAACAGCCACCAAAGAATTGATTGAATTATTTCCCACATAAAAAAATAATAGTACATCTGGCTATGGCAATATATTTTGAAGTGATAGATTAAAAGCCAAAATTTATCAGAAAAAATTAAGAGTAATTATTTTGAATAGTAGTCACAATAAAAAAGAAGCAAGACAATTACATTCAAG
>NZ_LR214404.1 GCF_900659865.1 Hyella patelloides LEGE 07179 | reverse complement strand
GAGGAACATCGTTAATTTTGTAACAGCGTTTCTTTAATGCTGAGAGATTGTTCCAGTGATATTTGTCTGTGGGATGGGCGGGTAAGAGTGCATCGTATTCATCCCCTAATGCCGTTCTGTACTTGGGGGCTTTTTGTCCTGGTTTGTTACTCCAAGGTTTATGGGGGCGGAGTTGATACTGTCCATTTGCGCCCTCAATCAGGATTCCTCCTGACTTGGCTGGGTATCCCAGGTATTCTGTTGATTGGGTTTGAGTTAAGGTTTGACATCCAGCCGTTATCCAAGAGGGGTTTAATCCTCTTTTGACACAGCAATGCTCGTAATCTGATGCTGATAGTTGATTTTGGCGCAGAATAGGTGGTGCTAATATACTCATGCTGCACCTCGGTTTCTTGATTTTTCTAGCTGAGATGGTTTAAATCCAATCAAACCATCAAACCAACCCACAGAATACAAGTCTATATCTATGTTTGGTTCTTGGCTTCTTTTATCGTCTTGTTTTACACTGGTAAGTGGATTGGACATCTTTGGTTCATTCCTTAAATAACGGTTATTGCAGGGTGGTTAAAGTTTCCTAGGCTGTTACCACCTTGCTTCAAACAATATGTATATTTAACCATGCATATAACTCTGGTGCAAGAAAAATTGTGTATGGTATAGTATACAGGGGGTGGTAACAAATGATTAAGAATAATATAAAATCGCTGATGGAAGCTCAAGGTCTTACGAGATATAGACTTTGGAAAGATACTAAACTGAATAGAGAAACGGCTTACAGATTGTATGACGATCCAGATTACATTCCCAGTAAATCAGTAATGGAATGTCTTTGGAAAACCTATCGTTGGCAGCCAGCGCAGTATATTTTTTGTATCCCCGAAGAATTAACTCAACAAGCTGTTTAATGTCTGTTTAGGCATACATATTTGTCCCTCGCTCATGCTACATCCCCTCCTCTGACTCTTCTTCTCCTTTGAGCAGCAGGTACTACTTCCACCGCCAAAAACAAAACCGTACTGTTTGGCTCTTCGAGATGTTGAAGACTCTCATTGAGTGCATTTTCTAGATGGTTTTGTCCTGAGAGAATCATGTAATTATTTTCTCTAGTGGCACAAACCTTTAATACTGGTAATCCTAATGATTCAATCTCTTCTCCAGTTACTAAAGCAATTGATAATACTGGACGCTCATTAGAGCGATGATTTGGCATAACCCTATATCCTACTTAAATACTACATAGCCGAGAGATTGCTTCTCACGAGTCTTGAAATCTTTCTGCTTTAATGTCGATAACACTCAAGGAATGAAGGCAGAGTTACCCTTGGGGGTGAAGACATCTCTATCAACTGCGATGTTAGTTTTTGATTGTCTGCCACCACATTTCGGTACTTTTGCTCCAGTTTCTTGACTTCTTGAGCCACCTTTAAAAAGTCTTCTAGATAACCCAGAGCTAGCCGTTCTGCTTCAGTGGGGTTGTCTCTCAAATAACGTCTTTCTCGTTCGATGACAAACTCAATTGCTAAATTTTTCATAATCCTGGGATGATTTAAGGGATTCAAATACTTTTGATTACAAGAAGCAACGCGACCTCAACACATCTTGCTTCTGCGCTTATCGCACGAATAAAAGCCAGCAGCAAGGTGTGTTGCTGCTGGCTTTCGCTTTTAAGCTGCTGTTAAATAGCCAATATTAGGATTTAACGTAATTTCAGAAGCTAAATCCTGACTTTTTCCTTCATACAATGATTTAATATAGGCTATTGCCTCATCCGATTTCTCCCAACTTTGAGACAAATCTAATTCTGCTTTGATGTATTGCTTGCATAAATAAAAAGGCTCAGCTTTCCAGCCTTGAGAGTTTTTGTAGAACGTTCCTAGTAGTTTTCTTTCGTTCCACAGCCGAAATAGCTCTCCAAACTCTTCTTCTACCGAATCTATTTCATACTTGATATAGCTCGATTCGTTGCTTTGATAGTCTTGGCTGTGCTTCAGTTCTAAACTTAAAGCATCTAATTCTTGTGATACACTATCCTTAGGAGTCGTCCAGAATTAACTTCGGATTTTTGGTAAAATGTTGAGCTAGACTTACAGCAAGAGAGAAAAAGTTGCCAACCAGAAGAATCCACCAGTGTCAATGCCAAATATGCCAACAAGTAGAGTCTAATCAGACCTTTGAACTACACAGCCAGATGAACTTATTATTAAGTCGACTAGATGAACAGCAAAGACGTTGGTATGTTGCTCTAGAAGCCAAAAAACTGGGACGTGGTGGAGTTAAACAAATGTCAAAGATCACAGGGATGGATCCAGATACCATTCGGCGAGGAACAGTAGAACTAGAAAATAACTTAGTTACAAGACCAGTGGAGCGAGAGAGAGTTGTGGGTGGCGGTC
>NZ_LR214403.1 GCF_900659865.1 Hyella patelloides LEGE 07179 | reverse complement strand
GATACTGTTGGCGAAAGTAATCATTTAAGGTTTCAAGCGTAATCTTATCTCAGCTGATTAGTACAAAAGACTTAAGTAGCAAAACAGAGAAATTACCAAGTATTACATGGAAATAATAGATATCCTGAAAGTAGTAATTTGGAGACAAATTAAATAAGTGTCGTTACATCCACAACCGATTCCACCAGTTCCAGATGAAACAGTGCGAGTTGCCCGTGCTGCTTTCCCCAAAGGAAATATTTACCTGAAAATTCGAGATACTTTGGGTAGTATTTATGTTGATGAGGACTTTGCTGATTTATTTTCAGTGAAAGGTCAACCCGCTCAGTCACCTTGGCGGTTAGCTTTAATCTGTGTGATGCAGTACATGGAAAACTTATCAGACCGTCAAGCAGCAGATGCAGTAAGAGGAAGAATTGATTGGAAATATGCACTTTCTCTACCTCTAGAAGACTCAGGCTTTGATTTCTCAGCTTTAAGTGAGTTTCGCAAACGCTTAATTGAAGGAGGAGCTGAAGAATTTTTACTGAACAGAATTTTAGAACAATTACGAGAAAAAGAATTAATTAAAGGGCATAAGCGACAACGTACCGATTCGACACATATAATGGTGCGCAATTCGCCCCCTTAATCGGTTAGAAACCTTGGGGGAGACAATGCGAGCAGCCCTCAATAGTTTGGCGGTGGCTGCTCCTGATTGGTTAGCCAAACGCCTCAAGAAAGATTGGTTTGACCGTTATGGAAGAAGAGTTGAAAACTACCGTCTGCCTAAACTAGATTCCGAACGAGAGACTTTAGGTAATCAAATGGGAGAAGATGGTTTTAGTTTACTGGAAAGAATTTATGCTCTGAATGCTCCAGAATGGTTACGTTACCTTCCTGCTGTAGAAATTCTCCGACAAGTCTGGATTCAACAGTTCTACGCGCCTGTTGAGGGAAAGGTCAAATTGCGATCGCCAAAAGATATGCCTCCCTCGACTATCGCAATTCACTCACCCTATGATGTAGAGGCTCACTACAGTTCTAAAAGAAGTGTTAATTGGGTAGGCTACAAGGCTCATGTAACTGAAATCTGTGATGAAGACGCGCCTCACTTCATTACTCACGTTCACACAACTTTATCCACTGTTACTGATGAAGCAGTAGTTGAACCGATTCATTTCTCCCTAGGAGAAAAATCATTACTCCCAGAGGAACACTTGATGGATTTGGGTTATGTAACAGCAGGGCATTTAGTTTCTGCTCAAGAAAACTATGGAATCGAATTAATTGGTCCAGTTCGCAATGACCCTACTTGGCAAGCTAAACATCATCCCAAATTTGCCAATTCTAATTTTCAGATTGATTGGGAGAATCAAGTAGCTATTTGTCCTAGAGGACATCAAAGTAAAACTTGGTCTGAAAAAACAGATCGGAAAGGGCAACGTGTAATTAGTATCAAATTTTCCCCATCTAATTGCGATACTTGTCCTTCACGCAGTCGATGTACTCGTGCTAAAACCGAACCAAGAGGTTTAACTATTCATAGGAAACAAGAATACATTGCTCTTCACCATCGCCGTGAAATTCAACATACTCCTGAATTTCTGAAGACTTATAATCAGAGGGCAGGAATTGAAGGTACTATATCTCAAGGAGTTAGACGTTCAGCTTTGCGCCAATCTCGCTATATTGGTTTAGCTAAGACTCACTTACAACATATTTTTATGGCTGCTGCGCTGAATTTGTGTCGTCTTAATGATTGGTTGAATGGTATTCCCCTTGCACCTACTCGTTATTCTCGATTTATGAGTCTCAAACCCAAAACTCGTTAAATTTTCGCCCCTATTTTACAATTTCTCCTCCATGTATTACTTGGGAGAAACTAAGATAAGTTCAATCAATCGTTTCAAGCTTTTCTTCACTAGCTTGTAGTTAGAAGCTTGTTTACCTAATCTCAATTCCTGTAAAACTTTCTCTGCTAAAAAATTCAATTCATCTGTATTAAAGGATTTTTTGGCAATTGAGCCGAATTTTTGGGAATTTGCTGACTCAATTGCTGGTGAATCTGAAAAAATCTCCTTATTTTGTTGGACTAAATTTTCTAATAAGTCAGCCCTAGTCATATCCCGATATTCCGAAGCCCTGCCCAATTTTTTCCAGGTACTTTCGGTTAATCGAAGAGAACGAACTTGACGATAATCATGGTTTTTTAGGGTGAATTTTCCCTGGATATTCCGTTTGCGCTTCATAGCGTTTATCCATGTATTTCATGGATAAAGTTTAACACTTACCTGACACCTTGTATTACTTGGAAGTAAGCCATAGTTCTTTTTCTTGGTTATTAAGTCTTTTGTACTACTTAACTGGTAGGTATTACTCTTGAAGCTTTAAATGATTACTTTCGCCAACAGTATC
>NZ_LR214402.1 GCF_900659865.1 Hyella patelloides LEGE 07179 | reverse complement strand
AAAAACCATCAACCAGAGACAGAGAATACCTGCGAACCGATGAAATCAAAGCGATGATTCGCGCTGCCAAAAAAGTAGGTCGTCATGGTATCAGAGATGGAGCAATTATTTTACTGATGTTCCGCCACGGATTGAGAACTGCCGAATTAGTAGCCCTCAAATGGACGCAGATAGACTTGGCAGATGGTTATATTGAAGTGCATCGGGTCAAACACGGTCGTGACAGCATTCATCCTTTACGTTCTCCCGAACTGAGAGCCTTACGCCAAATTCAGAGAGATTATACCGATACGAGCTATGTTTTTGTCTCCGAGCGAAAAGCTCCTCTCTCAACTCGTTCTGTTCGCCACATTATAGCTAGAGCAGGAGAATTAGCTGGTATTCCTATTCTTGTTCATCCCCATCAATTGCGTCATGCTTGCGGTTATTATTTAGCTGCGAGCGGTCATGATACCAGGGCGATTCAAGATTATTTAGGTCACAAAAACATTCATCACACAGTTCGCTATACTCAAATTTCACCTCAAAGGTTTGAGAACTTTTGGATGGATTAAAGACGATGAAACAATTTAGTAGATTGAATAAAAATTGTAATTATGGCTGAAGATTGTTCTCAAATTAAAGATTTACGTAGTTTTTGTTCAAAATTACTGATATCTACCCCCAAATTGCCCAAAATCTTGAATCCTAAGCTGTCAACATCTCCAAGTAGCCCTAATAGCAGATGTTCTGTACCTATATGATTTTTGCCTAACTTCAAAGACTCTTGCAAAGCATTTTCCATAATTTCTTTTACTCGTCGAGTAAAAGGCATAAATATGGGAATCGAACTGTTATTTCCACGTCCAACAAGTCTTTCGGTTTCAGTTTGAACTTTTTCTAGATTTAATCCTGCTTCATCCAGAAATTGCCAAGCTATTCCACTTTTTTCGCTAATTAGCCCGATTAGAATTTGTTCAGTGCCGACATATCGATGTTTTAAACGAAGAGACTCACATTGAGCAAATTTTATAGCTGTAATTGCCTCCTGAGTAAATCTAGAAGGTAAGGGGAATCCTAGAGTGGTAAATAGCTTATCCCAAATTGGTCTGAACAACTGTTCTGACATAGACTTTTCCTCTTTTATTGAATTTTCTACTGGCTCAAAAGCGTGAAGAGCATTTGAAGAATTGTCTGTACAAAAAAACGACAGTAAATCCTCCATTGCTTCTGCATTAGCTGTGTACCAAAGATACTGCTTATCTTTTCGGACTTTGACCAAATTTTCTACTTTCAGCTTTTCTAAATGGTGAGAAAGAGTAGAATTGGGAATTTCTAACTTGTTTTTGATTTCATTTACTACCATCCCTTTGGGATAAGATGTAAACAGCAACTGCATGATTCTGAGTCGTGGCTCTGAACCCATCGCTGCAAACAAGTCCGCGTAATAAGAGATGCTTTTATCCATATTTCTAGAATAACCGAAATAACATGAGAAGTCAATGAATATTTAGCTCAAGTTTGGCTTTCTAAGCCACCAATGGTTGCGATAACCTTGAAATCCTCTCCTTCATATCCAGCTTAAACAACCCATAAGGATTTACATGGCTGAAAATCAAAGGTGTAATCGCCTGTAAATCTCTCGCCGTCAATCTCTTCTGCCAATGCTTCTGCGCCAGTACGCTCTGAATCATCAAAGTATTCACATACACCAGACAAATTTGTAACAGGTGCAAAGACAATACCGATAACTCCTGACTCTCCAAGCGATTAGAAGCAAATTCCCCACCCTTACCGTAGAAGATAAAATTATTAACTCCATTCCATCTCTCTACTACATTCAATCCTTCATTAATCTCTCGGCGTATCGCTTCCGAGTCGAGATATTGACAGAGGAAAATGGTTTTAATGACTCTACCCAATTCCATCAAAGCCAAATAGGTAGGATGTTTAAAAGGATTCTTGCTAAACCGTTTCAAGATGGCTTCGGTTTCTGCCGTACCCAACCGCAAAGCAGTGGCGTATTTCACCATCTGGTCGTATTGCTGTCGAATCAAGTCCCAGTTTATGGGACGAGTCATCACGGGTTCTAGATTAGGATAAGCATCAGCTTGACCCGCATGAGGGCGATAGAGTTTCTGCACCTTAATTCTTTTGAGTCTGGGCATTAATTGAAAACCTAGCAAGTGGGTAAAGGCAAAAGCCACCTCACTTTGACCGTGACTATCTACATAATTCTTCTTCACTTCCATACTGGTACAGTGCTTCAAAACCCCATTAATCATCGCCGATACTTCGCTACTAGAGCAGGTTTTAAGCTGAGAATAGATACAGGTAGAATTTTTCTCAACGTGCCAGTAAATCATTACTCCTCTACCACCGTAGCGAAGATGATACTGAGTTATAAGATTTTGCTCCCAAGCACCAAAATGTTTGCTGTCACTAGCACAGGTAGTCGTGCCTTCGCCCCAGATATGAGGCAAACGAATCTCAAAGGTGGCATTGACTATCTCGGCGATAGCACTGCGTAACTGGTCTTTGTGAATGAAACGACGGCGGACATAAATTAAATCCTGATAGTTCTCCCCATCTATTCCCGTATTGATTCTCTTCAATCCCGTATTAGTCCCCATACCAAACAGACAGAGTAATAATCGTTTCTGTAAGGTTTCTCTATCTAGTATTTCTCTCGTACCCATACTCTTAAACTTA
>NZ_LR214401.1 GCF_900659865.1 Hyella patelloides LEGE 07179 | reverse complement strand
CGCTTTTCGGAATTTTTCTTTTTAGGAAAAATATCTTGAAATAGCTTCCACTCTAGGTCATTTAATCCCTCAAATTTGCCTGGCATCTTCAGTCGTTTAGTTACAACCTTCTTATTTTATCTATTATTAGTGGGATAGGTTCATTTATGGGGAGTTTTGTAATTACGAAACTCCTTTTTGATTTATTTTCGAGCAATAATTTAACGTGAATACGATGGCAATACTTAATGACTAAGCATTAATTGGACTCAATTTTAGGGACTAACCGATTCTTATCGCATAATTGAATAAGATTTATTTTTGGTTAGAACTCAATGTTATGACTGAAAATATCTTTTTATATCTTTATAAGATGATGCTGTTCAAGCCCTGGAAATCTTACTTTTATGCCTTATTAATTCATCCTACTGAAGCTAAAGTATTGATAATATCTAGGGATGAGTATTATTGTCTGCCTTGCGTTGAGATTAATAAAAATATCGGGTTCGATAATTTTCAAGCTATTAAAGATGGGATGGAGCGAAAACTTGGTATTTCCATCAATGTTTTGCATTATGCCAGTTATAAAGTTGAAAAAGAGCAACGTAAAATCCAAGGTACATATGTGTTGGAGCAGCATAACCCCACTGAAGAAATACAAGTCGGAACTTGGTGCGATCGCGTAGTGCCAGCCCTTTGGGCTGATCGCCAAGCTGTAGAGAGTCTATCTTTTATTTATCCAGAACAGAAATCAATAATTGAAAAATACTTAATTGATCTTGAAAGTGATACTATTCCCAAACTTCGCCCACCTTGGGCGCAATCTGGTTGGTTTAGTGAGGCTTCAGCCTGGGTTGAAGAGCAATTAGAGAAATTGGAGTACCAACAAATTACTCCTGTAGAATATTTGAGAAGTTGGTCAATATCTTGTGTTCTAAAGGTTGAAACTACGGCAGGAACTATATATCTTAAGGCAGCTTCCACTTTTTTGCCTCTTTTTTGTGATGAACCGATAGTTACCGCAGAATTAGCCAGTTTATTTCCCAACCATATGCCCACTGTGATTAGTATTAATCGCCAGCGTCACTGGATGTTATTAGAGGATTTCGGCAAACCAATTGGTGGCAATGTATCCCTTCAAGTGCAACAAGATATTTATCGTTTATTCGCTCAAATTCAAATTCAGTCAGTCGAACAGCGCGATCGCTTGTTATCTATAGGGTGCTTAGATCGACGTTTAGATATCTTACAGTCTCAAATCGCTCCTCTGATTAACGACGAGAATTCCTTGTCTGAATTATCAGCAGCAGAAATCGAGCAACTACATAAACTAGCACCAAAACTCAAAAACTTATGCTCGCAACTGGCTAGCTATAAAATACCAGAGACATTGGTACACGGGGATTTGCATTTAAATAATGTTGCGTTACATAAAAATAATTATCTTTTTTTTGATTGGACAGATAGTTGTATATCTCATCCTTTTTTCGATCTGTTTGAGTTGTTTCTCGAAAGTAATCAAAAATCACTTTTTGGGCGTTTAAAAGGTTTATGGAAGCGGAAATCTCAAGAGCGTTTACGCGATCGATACTTAAGTCAATGGACAGAGTATGAACCAAAAGAGCGTTTGCTTGAAGCCTGGAATATAGCCAAACCTTTATGTGCTTTGCATCATGCTGTCACCTACCAAAATATGATCCCTAGTTTAGAAGCAAGAGCTAAACAAGAGGTTAATGCCTTACCCTATTTGTTGCGGGAAATTATTCGCTCTGGTTGAAATTTAAGTAAATTATTTAGCTTGGTGATTTAGTAATGTCTGGTTTGTATTGGTTGAGTTTAAATTTTTCTGTTTCTGCTGTTCAACAAGAATCAATTTCAGCGCGATTAGCTAGATAAAAAGTAGCAAAGATCGAGCAAATAAAAAAAAGTTAAGAAATATGAAACCAAGGGCGATAAACCAAGGTTGAAAAGGAAAGTATTTTTATGATTATCATTGCATTATGAAAATATGCTATCGCTATAATTATTAATTAGGCAGAGAAACAAATTATAGAGAAAATAGAAGTCACAAATGTATAACAAAGGTTCATGCCAATGCGGAGCGATTGAATTTGAGTTCGAGAGTCCATATTTTCTGACATTATGCCATTGCAGAAACTGCCAAAAGCTACATGGATCGGCATTTGCACCGATTCTTCATGGGGAATCGAATACTTTCAAATGGTTGAAAGGCGAAGAGTTTCTCAGCTACTTTAACTCATCGTCGTATGTTAAAAGAGTATTCTGTCGCAAATGTGGTTCTAATATGCCAATGGTCAGTCACGAACTAAATCATATCGCTGTTCCAGCAAGCGTTATGGACACACCTGTTGAACAGCAGCCAGTGGCACACTTCTATACGAGGTCGAAAGCAACTTGGTTTTGTATTAGCGATGAGGCTCAACAATATGAAACCATTCCGCCAGGAGGTATTCGCGAAGTATATGAAAGAGTTAAGAATGCAACTTGACAATATAACGTATTTTGGTTAGTCATGATCGCAGAACGATGCCATCAGAGTTTGCCCAATTTACCCGCAATAATCACAGTTCGGAATTCTCATTGTCTCCAGAAAAATACCAATCGAAATCATTATTGAGGAATTAATATTAACCTGGGCGGTATCTAGTGCAGAGGAATGAATAAACCGAATTGCCAAAATATCGCTTTAACCATAATTGAAGCTATGAGCTAAGAGTTTATCTAGCGATCGCTAATGACTACGATACCTCTTTTCAGCCTTAAAAAATCTTGAAAAAGTAGCTAAAATGACATTTTGCGGACACAGATAAAGCTAAATCTGGATTGTAATAACTGGTAAATAGATTAAAATTGTCCTTTTTCCTCGTTCCTTGTTACTGAAAACCGATGCCCTTTGACGCTTATAATCCTGAAAACTTTTATGATGAGTTGTTTACCGCCCCAGG
>NZ_LR214400.1 GCF_900659865.1 Hyella patelloides LEGE 07179 | reverse complement strand
ATTACAACAATGATTTAAAGGCGTACTGATGACAGCAGCCGTATTACTGAGGAGCGTAGTGATAGGAAACTATCACGCTACGTTTTGGAGAGCAGTGGAAGGGGCGACCCTTTCACTGACTTTACTTAGATAACGATACTAACAATCAAGACGTAACCATTACAGGTAGCGGTACGCCGATCTCTTTCAGTCAAAATTACACCAACAATATTTTATACATTAATTCCCAAGTAGGTAGTAGTACCGATCCGTTTGAAGACGACAAAGTACAAGTGACTCCTGATAGTTCTGGACGGATTACGATTGAAGGAACTACTGTAAGTGCTTGGACGGGATTAGGAGGATTAGCGATCGCTCCTGATGCTTCTAGTTCTGGTAGCGTTACTTTCAATCAGGCTATTGCGATGAAGTCGAATTTCGTGATGCCACTAAACGCACCGATTTCCGTCACTGCCTATATTGATGTTAGTAGTGGAACACCTGCAACAACTTCTGATATTGCAGCTACTTTAACTTACGATACGGGAAATATTGCGAGTTTTACCAATCCTACTTCTGTAACTCAAGTTGGTAGTTCTTCTGTTTATGAAGTTACTTGGCAGGGAGTTATAACTGGAAGTAACGATATTACAGTTCCCACTGGCGAAGCAGTTAGCTTAGAAATTGCCAATGCTCAATCGGGGTTAGATTTTGTTGTTAACTACGACAGTAGTACCTATCCATCCAAAATAGAACTACCGACTACAACTGTTATTGATGTTGCTTCTCTTGGTGTTTACGATACTGCTAATGGTGGTGGCAATTTAATCGATTCCTCTTTCAATGGGGATACAGTTTATGTTCGTGCGGAAGTTACCGATCCTTTTGGCGATACGGATATTACAGGATTAAATCTTGTCATTGATGTTCCTGGTGGCAGTCCAATAGTTGCCAGTCTTGATGATACGAATGTCATCGATACTGCTGGTGATGGCACAAAAATCTACGAATATGAGTGGAACACGGGAGCTATAGAAGGTGGTTATGACATTAGTGTCGTTGCTAATGAAGGTTTAGAAGTTGGTGATTTTGAAATTACCGACACTGCGGGTACTACCTTTAATCTCAGTGCTTTAGATTTAGGAACTCCTAGTGTCACCGAGTTCGTCGATAGTAGCGGAACGCCCATCGATACTTATGATGCTGGGGATGATATTTATCTAGAGGTTACCGATACAGACAAAGCAGGAACTGGAACAATCACAGCTACTATTACCACTTCCACAGGTGATACCGAAACCATAACCCTCACCGAAACTGGTGCTAGTACAGGAGTTTTTCTCAGTTCTGCCTTATCTAGTACGGGAGATAATACCTCTAATGGTCAACTAAACGCACCAGCAGGTACGGTTTTATCTGCTAGCTATACTGATGTTGCTAACCCAGACGATACCTCTAGCGATAATGCCTCTGTCATAAATCCCAGTGCGCCTCCTAACAATCCACCCACCGCACAAGATGATAGTTATAGCGTCAATGCAAATACTACTCTATCGGATAACGTATTAACCAATACTAATCCTAATGCAGCAGATTCCGATCCTGACCTCGATTCCCTAACTGTGGTTGCAATTAATGGTTCGTCAACCAACATTGGTAATCAAATTACTCTGCCTTCAGGAGCTTTATTAACTCTTAATAGCAATGGTACTTATACCTACGACCCCAACGGTCAATTCAGCAACCTAGGATTAGGACAAAGTGGCACCGACACCTTTGAATACACTATTAGCGATGGTAACGGCGGAATCGATACTGCTGTAGTAACTATTACTATCGATGGGGTTAATACTGCTCCTACTGCTAATAATGATAGTTTTACTACGTCTCAGGGAACAGCTATTAATCTGACTGCTTCCGCACTTACTGGTAACGATACCGATCCTAACGGCGATGCCCTAAGTATTGATGCAGGAACTTTTGTTGGCGAAACAACTAGCAACAATGGAACGGTAGGTTTAACTGATGGAGTCTTAACTTACACTCCCGATCCAGGTTTCTTAGGAACGGATACTTTCACCTACACTATCAACGATGGTAATGGAGGAACTGCTACTGCTACTGTAGAAATTACAGTTAGTCCCTTTACTTCTTCTGCAACAGCAGGGGCAATAGAAGGTGCTGTTTATCAAGACGATGGTAACGGTAATATTAGCTCTGGCGATCTTTCCCTAGCAGGGGTTCGAGTCGATCTCTATGCCGATACCACTGGTGATGGACTACCTGATGGAGCAATTTGGGCAACCACTTACACTGATGCTGAAGGTAAATACAGTTTTACTGGTCTGGTAGCAGGGGACTATGTAGTTCAACAAACCGTTCCCTCTGGAGCTACGGCGGTTACTGATGTGGATGGCACTACTAGCAACAGTAACATTCAAGTGGCAGCAACCGTTGTTGCAGGGGAAACCACTACTGAAAGAGACTTTTTAGTAGATAGTCCGAACCTTGCTAGTATCAGTGGTACTGTTTACGACGATACTTCTGGTAATAGTGCGATCGATCCTGCTAGCGATACGGGAGTTGCAGGAGTTGCTTTACTGCTCTATACAGACCCTGATGGTAATGGCGATCCTTCTGATGGCAATATTATCGATTCGACTTTGACTGATATTAACGGGGATTATACTTTTACAAATCTAACCGACGGAAACTATATAGTAGTCGAAGTTGATTCTCCTGGTGCAACGAGCATTACAGATGTAGAAGCAGATACCACAGATCCAGAATATAATCAAATTCCAGTTACTTTAAGTGGTGGAGTAGATGTAGGCGATCGCGATTTTCTTAATGAAAACACCAGTCTTGCCAGTATTAGCGGACAAGTAATTGATGATGTCAACGCTAATGGAGTTAATGACACTGAAACTGGAATTGATAATGTCACAATCCAACTCTTCAGTGACCCCAATGGTGATGGAGACCCCAGCGAC
>NZ_LR214399.1 GCF_900659865.1 Hyella patelloides LEGE 07179 | reverse complement strand
AAACAAAGATATTATGACTCATCAGAGAAAGTACCCATAGAAGGAGTTCTCAAAAAAAGTTGGCAAGAAATTCTGATTGAAACCGATAGCGAGGGTCAGGAACGGATTAATCGCATCAACTATGAAATCTGCGTACTTCAAGCCTTGAGGGAACGTTTGCGTTGTAAGGAAATCTGGGTAGAAGGGGCAAATCGCTACCGCAACCCAGAAGAAGATTTACCAGCAGATTTTGAACAACAACGAGAGGTTTATTATCAAGCATTAGGACAACCTACCAATGTAGAAGAGTTTATTAATCCCTTAAAGCAAGCGATGGATATAGCCCTCAAAACACTGAATGATGGGCTACCAAAAAATCCTAAAGTAGAAATCCTCCAGAAATATAAGGGCAGTATTCGTCTTTCTCCTCTAGAAAAACAACCCGAACCAGTCAACCTGTTAAAGCTCAAAACTGAATTAACCAAACGCTGGTCAATGACTAGCTTGCTAGATATTTTAAAAGAAGCTGACCTACGAATTGGTTTTACTAATAACTTCAAAAGTTTGGCTAGCAGAGAAACTTTAGACCGAGAAACCATTCAAAAGCGTCTTTTGTTATGCCTTTACGGTTTGGGGACAAATACAGGATTACTGCGAATTAGTAATGGTACGCCTAATGTACACCATCACGACTTACGCTACATCAAACGCCGATTCGTTCATAAAGAGGCATTACGGCAAGCCATAACTCAGGTAGCTAATGCCATTTTTCAAATTCGTCTGCCCCAAATTTGGGGAGAGGGGACTACTACCTGCGCTAGCGATTCTAAAAAGTTTGGTGCGTGGGATCAGAATCTGATGACCGAATGGCACGTCCGCTATGGTGGTAGGGGTGTCATGATTTATTGGCACGTCGAGAAAAACTCTACCTGTATCTATTCCCAACTTAAAACCTGCTCCAGTAGCGAAGTAGCAGCAATGATCGAAGGGGTTTTACGCCACGATACAGAAATGACCGTGAAAAAGAATTTTGTCGATAGTCACGGACAAAGTGAAGTAGCTTTTGCGTTCTGTCATTTATTGGGGTTTCAATTGATGCCCCGTTTAAAAGCTATTAAAAGACAAAAGTTATATCGACCACTAGCAGGAAACAGCGATGCCTACCCCAACCTGCAACCTGTTCTCAGTCGCACCATTAACTGGGATTTAATTCGCCAACAATACGACCAGATAATTAAATATACGACCGCATTGAGATTGGAAACGGCAGAGCCAGAAGCTATTTTGAGAAGATTTACTCGTGCCAATGTTCAACACCCTACCTATCAAGCTTTGGGAGAGTTAGGGAAAGTATTGAAAACTATTTTTCTCTGTCAATATCTCCATTCGAAAGCTTTACGGCGGGAGATTCATGAAGGTTTGAATGTAGTTGAAAACTGGAATAGTGCCAATAGCTTTATTTTCTACGGTAGAAGTAGTGAATTTTCTAGCAATCAGCATTCCGAGCAGGTTTTATCCATGCTTTCTCTTCATCTGCTGCAAGTTTGTCTAGTCTATGTTAATACTCTGATGCTGCAATCGGTTCTTTCTGAATCTCATTGGTCGTCAAAGATGACCACAGAAGATAAACGCGCCCTCAACCCACTGATCTACGGTCATGTTAATCCCTACGGAATTTTCCCTTTGGATATGAACAAAAGATTGAAAATCGAGTGGCAGGTAGCTTAAATGAATATGCAGAGAACTCCAGCCCCAAAGAAAGCCAAACAGTTAGCGAAACATCTTCGTAAGGAACGACCAGACTATAACTATTTGAAAAGTGTCTTCCGTCACCTGCGGACTGAATTGGAAGTAGAAGTCCCCAAAGCCCAGAAAAAGTTACCTAATATCCCTACCGAAGAAGAAATCAAACGTTACTATGACGCAGTTTGGCAAGCCAGAAACGTTCAGGACATGGTAATAATTAAGACCTTACTTTATACAGGGGTGAGAGTTAGTGAGTTAGTCAATATCAAAATAGAGGATGTCGATTTTCAGCGTTGTCAAATTCGTATTAATGATGGGAAGGGAGGGAAGGACAAAATTGTTCCCTTTCCAGTTTCATTTAAAGAAGTTTTAGCGATGCACGTTGACCAAATGTCTCAAAAAAAGGCGACTTATTTGTTTGAATCTTCTTGGAAACGAAAATACAGTACCAGAGGAATTCATAAGATCTTGGCTAAGTATGCCGAAGCTGCGGGACTATCTAAACCGATTTCACCCCATCAATTACGTCATTTTCTGCTGACTTGGTTGAAGAAACAGGGAATTGATGATGCTCTGATTCAACCTTATTCTGGTCATTCTTCTCGACAGTCGTTGGAAGTATATTCGCGTTTAAGTATTGGAGAAGCGCAAGAAATTTACGAACAAGCGATGCTGAAGTTTCCTGTATAAGAGAGTTTTGGGCATTTGGCACTTATGGTAGCTTCTCTAGCATTACGCCAAATATATGAAATCTTACTTTTCCCTTGGCGATCCTTTCTGCTTTCAGCGATCGCCTTTGTGACTCAATCAAACTATTGTAGCTATCAGTTACAATGTAACTATAGAATTCAACACAGTGTTTCAAATGTCCAAAGTAGTCAGCACTAGACTAGCAGCAGATACAGAAGCTAGATTACAAAGATTAGCTCGTCGTTTGGGAAAAACTCCCAGCGAAACAGGAGCAATGCAGCAATTCTCATTATGAGAATGATTATCAATATTTTCAAGAAGGTGAGTTCAATTAAACCCAATTCTTTCGTGAGCGGATTGAATTTTGCTCTTTTATTTCTCATTTAAGCTCTTGAGTTTTTGTATTACATAAAGGCTTCGAGAAAATGAGCCAGAAAAACCATCCTAATTATCCTGATTAATGAAAATTAGGGGGATTTTTTGGGGAACATCCCATTTTGGCAAAAATAGGGGTATAAATTCGCGAGTATTGCTCGCGAATAATGACCGTTTTTAAATATCTTCTTGTTCCCCATCAAAAGACACATCTATTAAACTGCTCTTTAAGGAATCAATTGTTTTTTGTAGCTCGGAA
>NZ_LR214398.1 GCF_900659865.1 Hyella patelloides LEGE 07179 | reverse complement strand
CCTATAAGATTATTAAGTTGTCATCTGTTGAGGATTAAAGTGCGAACTCTACCGTTTTGCGGTTACTCAACAGAAGCTAGTCATCCTCCTTCTTTCTAAGTTTCGACTAAACGAATCGCACAACCAAATACATATACATCGTAAACGGTAGAAGTATCTAGACCAGACCAAGTGGCAGTAATTCCCGAACTGTAATATATATTGTTATCAATCTTGGCATCGAGATTAGACGGTAGCGTATTTGTTGCACTGGGATCGCCAGTCCAAGTACTACCACTACCAAAAACTTGAATATTTAATTCATAGCCACTATCCACTCCATTTTCATCGATCAGACTTTCATTATCTCCAAGAGTGTTATTTCCTGCTCCCAAGACATTCCAATTAGTGGGTGAGGAGTTACCAGTGGTATCCGAATCAAAATCTACACCAACTAAACTTGCTAAACCTAATGTGCCACTCTGAGCAGTAGTACCATCGCTACTAGCGACGGGATCGATACGATCTAAATCTCCCGTATCGGATAGATAGAGAATCTTTGTATCTGTAGGTATTGCAACCGCAGGAACGCTATCGCTGCTGGTATCCTCAGAAAAGGAAGGATCGGTGTAACTGACTTCTAGTTGATTGCCTGCCAACGCATAAAGAGTAGCGTCTTCTACACCTTGACCGCTACTGGTAGAGGAAGGAATTGAACCCGTAAAGACTCCTGTATCGTTGTCTTCCGTAAGGGTAATGGTTTCACGATCGCCCGTATCGGGATTAGTTAGGGTAACCTGTACTGTACCCCCAATAGTGGAATCTGAGAGATAATCGGGGTCGTTGACTTGAATATAAATCGTGTCATTTTCTTCGTAGAAAGTAACCGCAGTACCCGTATCGTCAGTAAATGTAGTGGTACTGGGTTCGTTGGCGATCGCAATTGCAACGTCGAGATTAAAGTCTTCTTCGTCAGAGTCTATGACAGCAGAGTTTTGAATGCTAGAGCCAGTAAAGGAAGGATCGATTTCCATTTGGAAAGTAACCGTTGCTGATGTGCCAACTGCCACGTTACCGATATTTAAACCGCCTTCATCTAAAGGAAAAGAAGTGCTACCAGGATCGCCAGTAAATGTTCCTCCATTTACAGAAAGACTGCCATCTACATAATTAAGCCCGTTGGGAATGATATCGCTGACATTGACATTACCCAGAACGACTACACTATCGTTATTGACCGTAATATCGTATTGAATAATATCCCCAGGGTCGTATAAGCCGTTAGCAGGACTGGAGTTGTCAACTCCCAAGGAAGCACTTTTTTTAGCAGAAGCTACTGGTAAAGGAAGTACTGTCGTTCCCATATCGAGGAAGGGATTTCCTGCCGAAGCCGTAGCGGGGTCAAGACCCCAAGCAGCCGTAATATTAGTACCGTCAACGGTATAAATTCGCATCCCTGTTTGATCGTTATCGGGATCGAAAATCTTGCGAGACTCTAACTTGCTGAGGTCGTATTTAACGTCATATTGATTGCCATTAGGATCGGTTTGACTGCCAGTTGTGGAGTCGCCATCGTAATTAACATAAATGATGGTATCTTCTTCCGCAGTCACCCAAATAGGATTTCCCTGAGTAGAAAGGTCTGCCGTACTAGGTCCCCAACCAATTACCACAGTAGGAGTTAAATTGCCTTCGGGAACGAGACTAAAACCCCAGTCATGGGTGGCATTACTGGCATCGTCCGCATCCACCGCACCCACTGCAAAGAAAGTATCCGTACCATTAGCTGAAGCAAAACGCGCTCCTGAATTGGCAGGCATTTCAAAAACTTCAACTACTCCAGGATCGACCGTCAAACTACCCGTACCGCCCAGAGTTTCGTAATTAACTGTCAGGGTTGTTCCGTTAGGATTATAAATATAGATTTTAGTCGGGTCGCTGGATACGGCAGTTCCTACAGGACTGTAATAGCTGGTACTCCATTGATCGAAAGGATAAAGAGTAAACCAGCGAGATTCGTAAAAAGCCCCCACATCACCAGTAATCAGATGAGCCTGAACGGGATTAGTTGCCGAAACTGTCGCCCCTGCATTAACACCACCATTAACTAAATAGGTTTCACCTTCATTTAGGGTGACAATAACATCGCTAGTACTACCACCATCGTTTTTATTTATCGTGACTTGAGTATTATCTGAAGCAGCAGTGATATGTAAAGAAGTATATTCAAAAATACTAGCAGCATTGACATCTTGTCCTACGGGTACTCGGAAGTCAGTGCCGTATTTAGCCGTATCGTAAACTTCGACTGCTCCCGCCAAAACAGTACCAGGACTGGTTCCCCAAGCCGATCTGGTTACAGCGATCGCTTTAGAAGAGGCAATTTTATCTCGACCGTCATATTTAACATCACTGGATTGACGGGGCAAAGTTACTTCATTTTCTAAAGAAATAACATCACCCTCATTTAAGAGATCGTTAGAAGTGCCTGGCGCAATACCATTAGTTAAATCGCCATCACCCCAAATTTCCGTACTGCTTTGAACGGGATTGCTGATATCGCTTTCGTAGCCGTCTTCCCAGTGATCGTAATAGACAAAAGTATTATTAGTAGTTGAAGTAATGGAAATGACGCTGTTAATAGTCGAACCCGTACTCGAATATAAATAGGACTTACGCATTGACAGAATAATGAGACAATGCACTCTTAAGTAGAAGACATCAAAAAAACAGGTATCGAACAATCAGGAAAATCAGCAAACCTTCCACCGCACAATGCAATCTCGAACACTACACATTGTTTTTATTGTCAGAACCCAAACAAATGGGATGTAATAGATTGTCAGAAATACTGGGAAATGTCTCACACGATAGCATCAATCGCTTTTTATTGAGGGAAAGATACGAAGCCAAAGATTTGTTCAACACAGTTAAAGATTTAATTGATCTAAAAGGAGGAATTTTAAGCGTTGATGACACGGTAATAGAAAAACATTACAGTAATCCAGAATGTGCTGAATTGATTGGATATTTCTGGTCAGGTAAATATCATAAAAGTATTAAAGGATTGAATTTGATTACTCTTTACTATAGCGATCGCCAAGAAAATTCAGTCCCAATCAATTATAGAATTTACGATAAA
>NZ_LR214397.1 GCF_900659865.1 Hyella patelloides LEGE 07179 | reverse complement strand
ACTCAAACTCAAGAGTCCAGCCATTGAGGGGAGTGTCACTCTGATTAGTAATATCGATGTTTCCTTGGAAACCGCTTCCCCAATCATTAGTAATATCAAAATCTACTTCGGAGTTTCCAGGATCGGGGTCAGGGTCAGGATCGGGATCGGGATCGGGATCGGGGTCAGGATCGGGGTCAGGATCGGGGTCAGGATCGGGGTCAGGATCGGGGTCAGGATCGGGGTCGGGATCGGGGTCAGGATCGGGGTCAGGATCGGGGTCAGGATCGGGGTCGTCAGGTGCCGAACTGTTTGGATCGAATAGCTTAGGAATCTCACTATCAGGCAATGGCGTACCACCGTATTGATCCACTAGATAAGCTAAAGCTCCTGTATATCCAGCATTGTAGTCCATCGCCACTTCATTAGCGATGAAATCAGTTCGGTCATCCTTGTAAGCATTATCGTCAGGCGCAGAAGGACCACCTACTAGTGCCCCGTATAGGACATTTTCAGTTTCGCCTTGATTGATATTATTGTTAGTCGAGCCGTGTGCTCCTCGGTGATGGGGATTTTCGGGAGAATTTTCGCCAAAACCTACCACATAACTACGATTATTAGGATTATCACCCAACATATAGTTAATCTGCTGCTCGGCAAACTTGGAGTATTTACCATCTTTATCGTTCACTGTATTTGCATAGATACCAGCAAGCATCGCTGTGTTAGCTGAATAGCGCAAAGATCCCCATTGAAGTAACCAAGCTAATCCGCCTTCTGTGTATTCAGGGATTCCTCCTTCACTTTTATCTACCATCCAGCGGTCTAACCAACCTTCAACTTGATCTTGATATTGAGGATCTCCTGTTTCCTGAGCTAGTAAGATAGCTGTTCCATATTTTTTGTCATCCCAGTCGTGAGTCCAAGGCGCATTCTTGATACCGTTAGTTTCTTGGAAATATTGCTCTGCCTTATCAAGATATTGAGAGTCTGTTTGACCAGCTGCTTTAGTTGCTTTATGCAGCCAAGTAGCTCCTAAAGCCAGTTCATCGATATAACCACTAAAAGAATTGTAAAAATTTGCAGCATCAGTGATGGAGTCAGTATATTTACCTTTATAGTCTTCAGCAAATTCATACAGCTTTACAGCCTGAGCTAATAACTTATCTGCATAGGCTTTGTCAGTAGAGCGAAAGACAATAGAAGCAGAGGCAAGAGCAGCAGCAGAACCACCTGCTAAATCAGAGCCAGGGTTTTGGGCATCGATTTTATAGGTAGGTCGCTCCATCGTCATTTTTTCTGGAGGACCCCAAAAGGCATGATCTGCTCCTCCATTACCGACCTGTCCGTAGAATACGTCATCGGCAGTAGTTGCGGTTCCTTTATCGTCGTAAGCTTTAAGGATGTAGTCTGTTCCCCATTTGATAGCATCTTTAGCCTCGTCAAGCTGACCAATCTTTTCGTACGCGCTACCAAATTCACTGACCCCCCAAGCAAGTGTGTTTATTGTTGCTGCCATCGGCAAACCAAACTTGACATGGTCTCCCGCATCGTAATAACCCTCAGTTAAGTCACGACCTACATCTGCACCATCGTTGAGAGCAGAATCACCACGCCAAGGAATGCGATTGTCTTCTGGTAAATCGCCCGATCTTTGTGCTTCATAAAATAAATATGATTTCTGAAGTGCTTCAGCGTAATTGAATTTTGCATTCATGGTTGAAACTGAATATCTGTATTATTCTCATAACATCGCAAACAAAAATAAAAAATTTGAATACAACCATGTTTCTCTAAAGGATCTACATAACTGTTAATATTAAGATATAGTTTCTTTACAAAAAGTTTCTGTTCTTCAGTTATATAGGAGTGTGCAGGTAGAATAAATGCAATCATAATCATCTATACTAACTATTTAAACTAGATTGTATTTTTAATGAAGCTTGACTCTTTAGACTTGCGCCAAAAAAAAAATTAGATAACTATCTATTGTAATTAATTCTTCTGTTGATTCTCTTGGCAAATAAAAGCGATCGCCGAATGAACAAAACCAAAGTTTATAAAGATACTGGCGCGGAAATATGCTCGTGAATAATTAGCCATTCACCATCGCGCTTCTCCCAAATATCAGTTTGACGACCATCAGTTTCTATGGGAGTACCATCATTTAATTCTGCCGAAAGATGCCATGTAAAAGTAGTCCAAGCTAAGTTATCTCGCTGTGTCAGGTGGAGATCGTCGGAAGCCGAAAGAAT
Organism: Hyella patelloides LEGE 07179; assembly: GCF_900659865.1. GTDB lineage: Bacteria > Cyanobacteriota > Cyanobacteriia > Cyanobacteriales > Xenococcaceae > Hyella > Hyella patelloides. The sequence continues at coordinate 1,058 of NZ_LR214397.1, read as the reverse complement.
AAATTTCGGCATCTTATCAAATAAATTCTTTTGAATGCCTTGTTTATACTCATCCCAACCTTGATATTGCATGGGCAAAGCATCGTAAAAAATCAAATCTGCATCTTTGACATAGAATTTGGACAAAGCATCAGGATTATGGCTATTCCAAGCAGCATGGGTTTGGTCAATTAGCTGCTTAAATTCTAGTTTTTCTGTTTGGGTGTTTGATATTGGTTCAGCAAAGGTATCTTTAATAAAAAATGAATTAAATCCGAGAAAGATCGAAAATAAAGCGATCGCTAATGATATTTTAAAAGCTTTAGCAAATGACATGATAATTCTCCTCAAAAGTTGTTGTAAAGACGTGACTGTATTTGATTTTTTTTATTTTGATAAAAGATTTGATTAACCTTTTTTGCTACGCGAATAAAGCTAAATTAAAGATTTGTCCATCAAAATGCAGTTACCTGCAAGTGATGCGAAAACTTTTTGACCTTCATAGGTAAATGTCTGATATGGAATCTCAACACAATCTTGAAAGCCGAATTTTCTGTGAATATGTTGAGAAGTCGGATTATTAGCTGTAACTACAGCCGTTTTATATCCTTTCTTGATGGCATTCTCGATCGCAACTGCAACTAAATTATGGGCTATGTTTTTTCCTCTATGCTGTTGGCTCACTGCCAGAAATTCATGATGTAGATATTCATTAACACCGATACTTTTTCCTTGTTTGTATTGAGCGTCTAATTCATCCAACAATGCCAAGATTGGATTAAATTTCTCAGTTGGGGAAATTATTTCTTCTGACGATATTGCACCCCAGTCGTTAGCCAGCAATACTCCAATAATTTGCTTGGTTTCTTGAGATTGAGCAACAATAGTGAGAGACTCCTGGGCTGTTTTATGACCAAACTGCTTTGCTATATCAGTCATTTCTGAGAGAGAAATATCCCTCTTCTGTCACTTTCCGAAATTTGAACTACAATAGAAGAAATATTTAGAAGCTGTGAGGTAGAGAGGGCAATGGATGTAGAATTACAGATTCTCAAACATTTGAAGCGAGCGCCAATACC
>NZ_LR214396.1 GCF_900659865.1 Hyella patelloides LEGE 07179 | reverse complement strand
CGAAATGGTTTAGCTATTGCTCCCATTGTTTCTGAGAAATTTTCGGCATATTCTGACTCAAAATCTGACCAAGGAATTAACTCTGCCATAATTACCCATCGGTTTTCTGATGACAACTTACTTTCAAAGGGTAATTCAAAATTTTCTGGGGTAAGCTCCGACTGGCTAGTTTTACGGTACATTTGTTCTTGCTGAGATAAGTGCAAGGGTCTTTTACCAATTTTAGGGGTTTTTCGCCATTTTTACTTAACTTTTTGCTGCGCCCAAAATCCTTGTAACCTTTATTTGCTCAAGGTTGTCAAGTTATTCAGCAAACCCTATTTATCGAGGTTCTTTTTCTGAGTATGAAATCACTTTCTCAACTGGTGGTCTTTTTAGCGGTGATAGAGTAAATATTATCGATTCAGTAAGCGATCGTGACGGGTCGGACAAACTGAGTACTGTAGAATTTGCTGTATTTTCTGACAGAACAGTAGACTTAAGACCAGGACTGGATATTGCTTTCGTCATCGATACTACTGGAAGTATGAGTACCAATATTGGATCTGTTAAAGCTAATGCTCAAAACATTATCAATACTATATTTGACAACGCTCTAAATTCTCGCATAGCTGTAGTAGGCTATAACGATCCTGGTACGAATACCTTTATTTCGTTCACCGACCAACCAACAGTTGACGAGCGTAAAGATGCTGCTATCAATGCCATAAATAGTATTGGTGTTGGTGGTGGTGGAGATGTACCCGAAGCTGTAAATGCTGGATTGATTCGCGCTCTATCTGGCGGTGCTGGACAGTGGCGAGCCGAAGCCAGTGTCAGAAGAATTATTTTATTTGGCGATGCTCCTCCTAAAGATACCGCTCTTCGATCTCAGGTATTGAGTTTGGCTGCTAATACAGGTGTTTCTCTTCCTAATACTCTTTTAGATTCTGCTCCAATATCAATCTTAGGAGATGTTGCAACTACCCAAGTCAACGAGGGTCTAGCGAAGACTGCTTTTGCTATCGAAACTCTGGATGCTGATGGTGAGACAATAGCAGTACCAGTAGAAATTTTTACTATTTTGATTGGCAATAATGCTACCGCAAGAAATAGCTTTGAAAATCTAGCTACGTCAACTGGTGGTCAAGCTTCTGCTGTGAATAATGCTTCTGAAATAGTTGAGGCGATAATTCAAGCTATTAATTTTTCTGATGATTATAAGATTGCTACTGATGAAGACACATCCGTGACAATATTAGCTTCTGAGTTATTTAATAACAATAGCGATATTGACCCAGAAAATATCTTAAGTATTGTCGAAATAAATAATTTATTCAATGGAACAGCAATTATTAATGAGGAAGGAAATATTGAATTTACTCCAAATTCAAACTTTAATGGCAAAATTAAATTTGATTACACATTCACTGATGGTATAGAGAATAATACAGGAACGGTAGAAGTTATAGTAAATCCTGTAAATTATATTCTAATTGCAAATGATGATACTTTTGCTACAGATGAAGATGTTTCTTTGACGATATTAGCCAATGAATTATTCGATAATGATATTAATCTTGACACAGAAAAAAGTCTAAGTATTAGCAGTATAAACAATTTATTCAATGGAACAGCAATTATCAATGCGGAGGGAAATATTGAATTTACTCCTGCTGATGAGTTTAATGGTATTGCCAGTTTTGATTACACCGTTACTGATGGCATAGATAGTGAGATAGCATCAGTAGAAGTCATGGTCAATTTTATTCATGATGCTCCAATTGCCAATACAGATACTGCTGCTACTGATGAAGATACTTCCGTCACCATTCTCGCTTCCGAACTACTCGGTAACGATATAAATGTAGAACAACTGAGCAGTTTGAGCCTTCTAGAAGTTAATAATTCAGCTAACGGTACGGCAGAGATCGATGCAGAAGGAAACGTGGTATTTACTCCCGACCTCAACTTTAACGGCATCGCTAGTTTTAATTACGTTCTGACCGATGGAATAGAAAACAGTACTGGATTGGTACAAGTTAACGTCAATCCCGTTAACGACACTCCTTTTATCACTACTCCCATTCCCGATCTTACGTTAAACAAAAACTCCGCCAATACCATTATTGATTTTGCCGATTATTTTGAAGATATCGAAGAGGGAGATAATTTATTTTATGAAGTCAGTAGTAGATACAGCAGTATTAGAGGAGATGTCTTTGATTTCTTTGGATTCGACTCCACAACCCGTGCTTTAGTGTTGGATTATACCGAAACCTTTATCGGTACTGCTACTATTACAGCTACAGTTATCGATAGTGAAGGTGAATTCGCCGAAGATAGTTTTGATATTACTATTGTTAACAGCCCCGCCGTCGCTGTTACCGATACCTTTACTACTGATGAAAACGTACCTCTAACCATTGTCCCCACACAACTACTCGAAAACGATACCGACCTGGATACGGCAGATATTTTAGAGTTTGTCGGAGCGAGAAATCCCGTTAACGGCACGCTGAGATATGATGAGGCGGGCAATATCGAGTTTACCCCAGTTTTTGGCTTTAACGGAGTAGCCAGTTTTGAATACATCATTACCGACGGGTAATAGCTTTGATGTAAGAATCCAAGAACCTAACTATCTTGACGGTACTCATATTCCCGAACAGGTAAGCTATTTCGTGTTGGAAGCGGGAACTTGGCAGCTAGATAATGGTGCATTATTAGAAGTAGGTACGATAGAGAGTAATGGATTGGTTAATGGCGGTTCAAGTTTCGATACGGTAGATTTTGACCTAGAATTTGCCAGTACCCCCGTAATCTTTTCTCAGGTACAGACCGACAACGATGCTGATTTTGTCAGAACCCGCCAACGCAATAGCTCCACTACTGGTTTTGCAGTGGGTATGGAAGAGGAAGAAGCTAATAAAAATTCGGGTCACGGCAGCGAAACGCTGGGTTGGTTGGCAATGGAAACTGGTTCTGGTCAGTGGGATGATTTTACCTACTTTGCAGATCGTACTGGAGATATTGTCAATCACAACTGGACTTCGGTTGAGTTTGACAGCCTGTTTGCCCAACAGCCCCAAATTATGGCTAATATCAGTACTTACGATGGTCCCGATTCTGCTGGTTTGAGATACCGCAATCTCGACTCTACTGGAGTGGATATCAAGGTTGAAGAGGAAACTAGCTTAGATAGCGAGCAGCAATTCTCATTATGAAAATGATTATCAGTATTTGACAAATTTGAGATGACTAAAAACCTAATTCTTTCGCTCTCAGATTGAATTTTGCTCTTTTATTTCTGATTTAAGTTCTTGCGTTTTCAT
>NZ_LR214395.1 GCF_900659865.1 Hyella patelloides LEGE 07179 | reverse complement strand
ATCCCTGGGAAAACTATTTGATTAACATTATTTAATCAAAGCGTCCCATTTTGATTGATTTGTAGAGCAATTCAGAGGCGCGATCACGTAGTGCCACAGCGATGCCCGATCGCGATCGCCTTGGGGGGCAAAAACATAATCTTTACATATTACATTTTGACGTGCGGAAAGAGAACCATAGGACAACCCATGGGACAACCCTCCATGCCTTGCCAGGTCTGGGTTGGGACTCCGAGGACAACTTTGGCTGTTTAATTTAAAAGAAAATTATTTTCAACCTCAACGTAGTCTGTGACAGTTGAAGAATTGAAGCTGTTTTCCCCCCGTGAGGTGAGATCATCTCTGTCTTGATTATTGTCGAAGTTTGTCCTCAAAAACATCAGCGTCCAACAACCGTCTTATGTCCTATTATTCTCCCTCACACCTAATGCACCCTCAAAAAATTCTAGACACGCATGGGGTATTTTTTAGACACGCGATAGCTCTTTTTCAGGTGAAGAAGAGGGGACAACCCAAGGGACAACCTACGGGACAACCTACGGGACAACCCTAGAAGCCTTACTCTGTATAGGTTGGGACAACCTGGACAACCCAAAACAGTTTTATTTAAAAGATTTTTATTTGACTCTTCCAAGAGCGACTTTTCCCTCGCCTAGAGATTTTAGTTCATCTTCATTCACAAATTGCTTTTCTCTAAATTTTGCCATTGTGACTTTCTAACTGTGGCATACCAATTCTTGACCAGGGTGAAGCCCTGGTCAAGAAGAAGAGAAAATTCCAAATAAGTAATCAAGAGCGGTCTCGGCATAGCAATATTTATTGAATATGTTATAGTATTCCCTATATAGGGAATACTTAATAAAAACATGGAAGCAATATTTACTCCAAACGAAGCAGCAGCTTTGGCTTACTTGCCAATTAAGCGAGTTTATAAAGAAATAGAATACAACATTATTCAACCTATTCAACCTCTAAGTAATAAACCTCGTCTTTCTTTTGCTGGGTTAATATATTTACGTGCGTTGAAAGAAATTAACTTTGAGTTTTCAGTTCAATATCGAGCTTCTTTATCTGAAAAAATAGTCAAAGCGACTGAAGAAAAAGAATTAACAGTAGAATTTGCCAAATTTTTTATCTTACAACTGAATAGTATTAGTCAAGAATTATCCGAATTAATTTCTCAATTTAATGAATGGAAAAGTTGTCTAGTAAACGATACTAATATTATGGGGGGTCAGACTGTATTTCCTAATTCTCGCTTATCTGTGTATCATCTTGGCAAGATAATAGCTCGCGGGGAATCACTTGAAGCTATTCGAGAAGATTATCCTTATTTATTAGAAATAGACCTCAAATTTGCTCCTCTTTATGTCAAAGCTTATCCTGTTATGGGCAGACCAAAACAAGATTAAAAGAGTTGTCCCAGTTGTCCCGTTCCTTGTCTGATGGGGTTTCTAGATTGTCCCACAGGTTGTCCCGCAGTTGTCCTGGGGGTTGTCCCCTGAGAATTCTTACTCTTGGCTCTCATCTTCTGCTATGGCATCTGCTATTTTAAGTTCTGCTATAGCAGCATCAATCAACTTCAACATCCCAGGCAGTTTTTTAGCTAGAGACGCTCTTTTTGGCGTTCAAGACCGATTCAAGCTCGATAATAAGACCGCTTCCACCACAAGCTATATGATAGGCATTTATTGCTTTACAGAGTATGGCTAGTTCTTTTGCAATTGATTCAGTCTTCTTATCGTCCTGTTCTATAATGTCGATCCCTAAAACAACTTCTTGAGATGAACTTTCCATAGTTTTTTTCCCAACTCTTTACTAATACTCCAGTACTAGATATTAAACACTATTTCCAACTCTTTACTAATACTCTAGTACTAAATATTAAACACTATTTCCAACTCTTTACTAATACTCTAGTACTAAATATTAAACACCATTTGTTCCCTCAAAGTCAATGCGATCCATTTATTATTTCACTAGATTCTTAATTAAGAGCAAAAACCTCATTGACACGTAATAACAATAGAAACAATAATATAAAGGAATCGCTATCAACAAGTAATAAATATCATCAACTATTAGATGATTTTGAGGTATTTTCTTGAGGGTAAAAATAAAAATTCCTAGAACGAACCAAGCTAATTCAATTAACTTATTCAAATAACAATTAATTTTATTTTCTAGAAAATTCAAGATTTCTCTTTGACCTTGTTCTGTATTACTATTAATGTCCTTTTAATTTTCATCATTTAGATGTACTTCTTAATTGATTCAAATTGATCTTTCGCCATGAGTGCGATCGTTACTAAATGGCATCTATCGTCAAATTGGGTAGTAGAGAATCCGCCCAAGTTACTTTTTGTTTTAATTCCAAATCTCTTTGATATCTTAAGTCTTTTTTCAGCCAGCAATCGTGTTGGTTCTTCAGTCCTACAAAATCAAATGCGTCTTCGCCATGAATCGCATATTCGGTTGTCAAGAGATTCGACGCTGAAAATTCAGGATCGCGAATAATATGACACACAGAAGCACTTATGGAATATCGAGTACATTGAGAAGATTTTTCTTTCCAATAAGGACATTTGATTTCTCTACAAACCGTTTTCATCTGTTTTTTCCAAATTTTATCAATTATAAGATTGTCTCTTTAGCTTCAATTTTCTGGGCAAATCTTTTTCAGCTTCAAGCAATATTTGATCTCTTAGAACTCAACATTCTCGTAGTCCCAAATTAGATTGGTTTCTATTTCTTGCCACTGATGCGGAGATAATTCTCCTGTTTTCTGAACACCGTATCTTTGTTTAATCCTCCCTTTCATCTCATCATATTCAATGCCGAGAGCTTTTCTATATTTTCTAATATTTTCCACAACAAAGTGAGTGATAATTTTTTCTCGCTCCTCGTTAAATACTTGAATCACTTCCATTAGAGCATCCTGGTTTTCTTCTCGGATAATTTCATCTAGGGTTAAACCAGATACCGCCAGTTCATAATATTTCACAAAGTAGGGAATATCTGAGAGGTCAATTAACCCCATCTCTTTCAACACTGCTTCTATCTCTTTCTGCATCTACTGTTCCTCCACAAGAGATTGCGCTTTCTATAATTGATTTTGACCGAGAAATTTTAGATTAAAGAATTTTGGATTTTAGATTAATCCCAAGCCCCTAAATTCATTTATGGGGTCAATCTTCAATCTTCAATCTCCAATCTTCAATCAGATGACTTTAGGTAATCCCAAAACTCTAGTAACTGATTATCAGAAAGATGAATTCGGCTTCTTTTGCCATATTTCTCCATTAAGTGTTTGATTCCTTGCTCTTTGCCCCATCCCAATCGTTTCATTTCTTCATCTATTGACTCAATAATCTCCGATAATCGGTATTCAACTATTTCCCCTCTTGGGGTAGGCTCTGGCTGATGGAAAAGGTTTCCTTGAGTTGATGAAAGAATTAGCTCTAAATGCGCCTTTTCAGCCAATGTTAAATAGTTCTCTCTCAGCCAGTTAATTTCTGGTTCACTCGCCCCTGTTGTTGCCAGTAATTTAATTAAGTCGTTCTTTGTACTACAAGCTAATATCCGCTCTTTGGTAGAGTCGATGGGAGGTATAACCCTCCGCACCTCTCTGTGAAATCTGGACGTGCCTCTTTCGATGCATCCAGCTTCCGAAAATCTTTAATCTTTCCGACTTTTGCCCATATGCACAT
>NZ_LR214394.1 GCF_900659865.1 Hyella patelloides LEGE 07179 | reverse complement strand
ACTTCTGAGTAATAGGACGTTCTCCATCAATATCTAAAGTGCCTACCACCTGATATTTATTAGCCATAATGGGACGTTTGCCATCGGCTTCAAAAGTATCAACTACTTCCGTGCTGCTACTGTCTACTGGACGTTGACCATCTATTTCTAGTACTTTATTTTCATTGGATGTGTTTTTGATTTCCGAGTTATTCTTTTCTGTCGATTTATTTTCCGACTTTTGAGCTTTTAAATTGTCTTTATCTTGACGATTTCTAACTAAAAAATCGGGACTTTCAGCAATAGGACGAGTTCCGTCTTCTTCAAAGGTATCTACTATATTAACATCAGTACTTTCTATGGGGCGAATTCCATCTTCTTTAAAGGTTTTGTTATTCGACTGTTCATTCATAACTAATATTTTTAAAATTATTCTTTGCTAATAGTCAATAGTTTACTTTAATGTATTCCAAAATAAATCTGACTAAGGTTGCGTATTGCAATCTAAAAACAAATAAATAAATAAAATAATAGTAAATGCGATCTCCACAATAAAACTAAATGAGAACAATTAGACAATTAGAGAGATAGAAACCCAATTATATTTACTTTTGTAAAGTAGAAAAAACAACTCGGTCAGAGGAAATACAATAAAAAACGTAAGTAGTTACGTAAATAATTTTATAATTATGGATTTTTATTTTCAGGCTGGCAAACTAGCATTAGGTAGTCGTTTACGTCGCTTAAGTGAGAGGCTAACCGAAGACGCTACAAAAATTTTTGACTTATATGAAGTTACGTTAGACCCTAAATGGTTTCCTGTTTTTTATGTTCTCTCACATCAAGAGGAAGCATCAATCACCGAAATTGCTCAAGTTATCGGTCATTCCCATGCGTCAGTCAGTCAGATTGTCAAAGAAATGAAAAAAAAAGAATTAGCAATTACTAACAAAAGTACTGAAGATGGAAGAGTTAATGTTGTCAAGCTCTCTGATGCAGGGAAACAAATTATTTCTAAAATCGAAAACCAATATCTTGACGTAACCCAAGCTGTTGAAGAGCTTTTTTTAGAAACAGAACATGATTTATGGAAAGCCATCGAAGAGGTTGAGTTTCTACTAACTGACAAAAGTTTTTTCGATCGTGTCCGAGAAGTACGAAAAGTTCGTGAACATCAACACATTGAAATCATTGACTATAATTCGGAGTTTCAAAATGAGTTTAAACAGCTAAACTATGAATGGATAAAAAAATACTTTGAGATAGAAGAATCTGACTATCAATCTCTTAACTATCCAGACAAAAAGATTTTGCAGCCTGGCGGACATATATACTTGGCACGTTATGAAGACGAAATTGTTGGTACTTGTGCGCTGATCAAAGCCAATAGCGATACCTATGAGTTAGCTAAAATGGCAGTGGTAGAAAGCAAAAGAGGCAAAGGTATCGGCTGGTTATTGGGACAAGCTGCTGTTAATAAAGCACGTGAATTAGGTGCAAAAACAATTTTTTTGGAAAGTAATACTGTTTTGCAGCCAGCGATTAAACTTTATCAAAAATTAGGGTTTAGGAAAGTTGTACGACAGCCTTCACCCTATGAGCGTTGTAATATTCAAATGGAACTCAAGCTTGTATAGGTTTTTATATATTTCTGTTTTTTGGTCATTAAATCTCGAACAAACTTATCAATCATGATAGTTATTGTTTAATTAAGAATGAGATTTTTGTTTCATTATTTCTGTTTCGTTTTGCCACATATTCTCTGGTAAACGTTCATAAATAATTTGATATGCCGAACAAGTAACTCTTACTGGTAGAAGCAGAGACGGCATTTTTGACGAGATTGGGGTTAAAACGAAACAATCTAATCGAATTGAAGCTCTGCGATCGCCTTTAATGTCTCGATTTGGGCAGATAATAGTGCCAAAAAGCTTGCTGCAATTAGAATAGGAGACGATCCTAGTCAGATTGATAACGATAGTGAAGAAAATAGCTTACTCGTAGCAACAATACTAAGAGTTTGTGATTATGCAGCCGATGATAACTCTGTTGGGAATGCTTTATACGAGCCTCTAGCTGATGCTTTAGAAAATATCTAAAACGTTTTTTTTTGAAGTAAAGTAAGCCCTCTAAATCTCCCAAATTTGGGAGACTTATAATGTATTCCCCCCAGAATTGGGGGGTTAGGGGGGCGAAAACATGGATGAAAAACAAAACTGATTAGAAAATTAATATTATGCCTAAAAAAAACAATTCTCCCGTAGCATTACCCGCACGTATGGATTTAGCATATTTGCAACTGAAGAGCCAGAAAATCTTAAAGCACTCTGTCGCGTAGCACACTATTTAAGAACTTCTCCAGCATACACGAAAGGAAACATTAAGCAGCCATATCCAATGCACTTAGGAAAAACATTAATTGACGATTATTTATGTATTTTAGATTTAGATTCATAATTTGAGAACTCAAAAATTTTTTATAGCGAACGCTTTTTCGGCTTTCCACAAATACCGTCATAATCATAAATATGATGACCATCTCAACTCAATCATGAAAATACTACAGCTACCATCAGGAAGAGAAATACCCATACTCGGACAGGGAACATGGCGTATGGGAGAAAAAGCCAGCCAGAAACAGGCGGAGATAGATGCGCTAAAGCTTGGTATAGATTTGGGAATGACTTTGATTGATACGGCGGAGATGTATGGGGAAGGTGGTGCAGAAAAGATCGTAGCAGAAGCGATCGCTAATTGCCGTAAAGAGGTATATTTGGTTAGTAAGGTATATCCTTTCAATGCTAGTTACAAGGGGGTAATAGCTGCTTGCAATCGCTCTTTATCTAGACTGAAAACAGATTACCTTGATTTATATTTACTCCACTGGCGCGGATCGATTCCTTTATCAGAAACCCTAAAAGGATTACAGCATCTCAAGCAAGTCGGAAAGATTAGAGATTACGGCGTAAGTAACTTCGATACCGATGATATGGAAGAAGCAGAGTCTTTACCAGGAGGAAAAGAAATAGCAACTAATCAGGTACTTTATAACTTGATGCGACGTGGTATTGAATGGGATTTACTACCCTGGTGTAAAGATCGTAATATTCCCATCATGGCTTATTCTCCTGTGGAACAGCGAGCTTTTGTTAATGATTCTAAGTTAGAAAACATTGCAGCTAAGTATAATGCTACATCTACCCAAATCGCTCTTAGTTGGCTGCTCCATCAGAATAATATAATTTCTATTCCCAAGGCTACTAATCCCAAACACATTAAACAAAATCGTGCTGCTTTAGATATTTATTTAACTCCAGAGGACATCCAAGAAATCGATCGCGCTTTTAAACCACCAAGTCGCAAAATGAATTTAGCAATGAGATAAACAATTAGAGATTGTTTGTGAATAGAAAATTAAAAACAACGAAGACAAGGAAAATTTATCAAAATTTGTTTGATTATTAACGCTGAAATCCTGAAAAACCTTTATCTATATAAGTTTTCCCAGTCATGAAGTACAGTATTTTTCCCTTTTCCCAAACACAACCAAGGCATAATAATTATTACTGATGGTAAGGGCAAACCAGCTTCGCCCTTACAGAGTTTATACTGTTCTAATCTTTGCTTCAACTGTTATCATTAGAAAAATCGAAACCCGAAAATCAATACATTCACGAAGTCAGAAATCTGAAGTCGTGATGTCAGTCGTTTTACCTCTGAGGCGAAGGAGCGAGGATTCAATACTTGAATATATTTTGTTTCTCTTCGCCTAAAA
>NZ_LR214393.1 GCF_900659865.1 Hyella patelloides LEGE 07179 | reverse complement strand
CTCAATTTACCTTATTTTAGATTGAAACTACATTAATATCTGCGAAACACCATTACTTTTTGAAAAAAAATTATCACTCGCTTTTTGTCAAGTACATTTTATACAAAATAAGATGAGCTTACCCTGGTTAGGTTAGGACAAAGTTAGCTAGAATTAAGGCAATCGCCAAAGAAGTAGAATTTTCAGGCATGGTTTCAGGTAAAGTTAACAGATCGGGATTAGATGGAGAGTTATTGGGTTTTAGTTTTAGTTAAAAATCTAGGTTTTAATTGCCCAAAGCGATCGTAAACAAAGCAAAAGTAAAAAAAGATTGGTAGAGGTGTAATTTTATTCAAAAGTATAAATTAAAGCAAGACATTTTCTTTTCAAATGTATGATCTGAATTCAGGTTCTAATGATATTTTTATTATTAAATTAAGATTAAATATAAGCTAAGAGAATCATATGATTTTTAGATAAAATTATCGTAATTATGACTATAGCTATATAACTATCTCTTAATTTATCAAGGTTTTAAGTATACTGACATCCGTAAAATCCACATAATATTACGTAATAATTCCGATCTATTTGGCTTGTTTTTTTACGTCGTATTACTCACATTGACAATTAAAGACAGGATAATTACGCAAGAAAATTTTTTCAATTAAGCAAAAAAAATAGAGTAGAAATTATTCCACTCTAAAAAAAATAATTATCAAATAAGTATTTCTATTTTTTAAAACGATGACGTAACTTTTTAAACCCAATTAAACCTAAAACCAAACCAACACCAGCAGCAGGAGTAAACTCAAAAGGAACTTCCTTCGCACCAAATTCATCTATCAATAATGCAGAACTATTTCCTACTCCATCAACATCAATTACACCAAATCCAACTCGATAAGTACCACTAGCTAAATCAAAATCATCTGAAAAGCCATCATTATAAGTATCAGTAAGAGAGCCGTAATCGTCGCCATTAGGGCCAATAATTGAACCAGTACTATCTTCTAGCTTAATCACTATTGGTTCAAAGGTAGGGTCACTAGGGTTGGCAATCGAGATAAAACCAAAATCTTTATCTCCCAAACTTCCTGCACCATCATTAGTGAGAAAATCCCAATTAAATGTTATCTGAGTATTTCTATTATTGTCGTTGGTAATAGTAATATCTTGAAAAATTGCCGAACCTTCTTTAGGAAGACGATATAGAGGATTTCCTTCTGTATCGGATAGAGGCGTACCATCGATTTCTCTCCGAATCGAAAAATCATTAGCAGACAAGCCCAACTGAGTTTGTAAAGTCGCAATTTCAGGACTAGCACTAATTTGATCTTGAGTTCTTAGGTTAAAAGTACCTGTAGTAGTACTAGCAGGGTCATCATCTCGATTGTTCAGACATAAGGTATTAGTTCCGCCATTAGGACAAGCGGTGGTAATAATACCTTGATTCGTACCGTTGAAATCAACTCCACTATATGTACCGCCAATATTAGTCGAGCCAGTACCAGTCCAACCAGCAGAACCATCTAGGCTAGTATAACTTTGAAAATCACCATTAATTACTGGTGTAATTGAATAAGCATTAGCTGAATCTAAAGTAATTAAATTGCCCAAGCTAAAAAGACTAGCAAAAATGGCAATAGGAGCAAATTTTGAGATAGAGATAGACATAATTGGTATTGGTTGTAATTAGTTATGGGACAAACAGTAAATGATAATTTAAACGCTCACTTGTCAGATATTTAGAGAAAGAGAAGTTGAGGTTTTCAGTAGATAAAAAGATATCTAGTAATGTTGAAAGTAGGCTCATCATTCCAATAATTTAACCTACCTTCAATTAATGTTAGTTACTCAATAATGAAATCAGCCGAGGTAACTCCAGTAACTCCTTCAAGGAAAGCAATATCTTTGGGATAAACACTATCTACTGGGTCAAAATCTATTTGTACGATGGTGCTATTACCAAGAGTAGGATGATTGAATTCAACTAAGACTAAATAACCATCAGTAATGGGATCTGAACCCGTGTAACCAACTTCTGTAGCCAGAATTTCACTGATATCAATTGTGTCTTCTCCTGTTTGGAAATCTGTAATAGTATCAATTCCTTCACTGGTTTCGTTGAAGTAGTAACAATCTTTTCCTGCACCACCAGTTAGAGTATCTTCTCCTTTACCTCCTGTAATTAAGTCATCATTTGCAGTACCAGTTAAAGTGTTTGGACTTCCATCACCAGTGACTTCGTTTTTGATACTGAGTAGATAATCTTCAACCTCACCATCGGTAATGTCGCTAACAGAATCATCAGGAGTGGTAGTAGTTAAATTGCTATCTGTACTAAGTCGGAAACGAGCATAAGTCTCGCCTGTACCACCAGTAGTTTGAGTATCAACACCACTCCAAGTTATGGTATTAGTTGTTACGCCATCTGTGTTCAAACCGCCTGTGGTATCTAAACTAACTCCTTCATCAGGTTGAAAAATACCATCGCGGTCGAAGTCTACCCAACCTACTAAGGTAGTTTCAGAACTAGACTCAGTGGTAATAGTGACATCGTCAATGTCAAAACCATCATCATTTTGTACTCCAGTAAGTTGATCGGTGTTGAACTCGATAGTTACAGCATTCCCAGGAGTGACAGCAGAGGTAATATCAATAGTTTGAGTTCCTGAAGCCGTACCTTGAGGAATGGTAAAGGTAGTAGTCCCTACCACCACTTGCAATGGGTCATCAACACCTAAGTCATTACCCGCTTCGGCGTAGTCAAAAGAAAGATTAATCGTTCCCGTAGCATTAGCAGGAATCGTGAGAGTTCTTTGAGCAGAACGTCCATCGTTACGTAGTTCAAGAAAACCACTATCTGCTCTAACAACACCCGCAGCAGGACCATTGCCTTCTGAATCCGTCCAATCTACACCTGAATTCCACCCAGAACCTCCTGCATAATCGTTAGTATCAAAGTTATCTTCAGCAATAGTAGAAGTACCAGTACCACCAGCAGAATTAACAATCACCTCAACGCTGTAAGTAGTATCTGTAGTGCTAATTACAGTACCATCAACAAAAGTTACACCATCCTCATCATCTGTTCCCGCAACATCATCACCTGTTGCAGTAGTATTGGGTGCGCCATCACTTTCACTATCAACCGTTGCACCAATACTCAAACCACTAACAATTTCATGGGATGCTGGATTATCAACTCCGCTTGTATTGTAGCTAGTATCGGGAGCATCACCATAATCAGTACCACCTCCAATGGTAATGGCATAATCTTCTACTTCACCACCGTTAACTTGACCCGTGCTGTCACTTGCCGTTAAGGTATCGGTGCTTAAACGTAAACGAACATAACTCGTACCAGAGGTAATGCCATTGGGTAGGCTTTGAATCCCCGACCAAGTCAATTGCTGAGAACCCGTACCTGTAATATTTGTAATGATGTTGGAAACTTCAGAGGTTTCAAATATGCCATCACCATCAAAATCTATCCAACCGACTAAGCTAGCAGCAGTGCCAGGGGTATTGGTAACATCCACATCGATAGTGTAGTCTGTGGAACTGGTACTCAAAGCATCAAAAGATGAAACTCCGTCTTCATCATCGTTACCATCAGTAGTGTCGTCTGCGGTTGCACCAGTGTTCTGTAATGTCCCGTTATCTGCATCTACCGAGCTACCAATGCTGATTCCATCAGTTAGAGTATGGGCTGCACCACTATCACTAGATATGGTTTGATAGTTACCTACTCCTGTACTGGCAGATGCATCAGGAGCATCACCATAGTCTACCCCGTTAATAGTTACTTGATAATCCTCTACTTCACCATTAGCAACAGAGCCAGTAGGAGTACTGGTAGTCAGACTATTATCTGTACTGAGACGGAAACGAGCATAAGTATTACCGTTAGTAATATCGGTAGGAATATCATTATCAGTTGCAGCATCGGTGTTATCCCAACTGAGAGTAGCAGTAGTAGCTCCATCAGCTACAGAAGCAGAAACTGCTTCATCAGAATCAAAAGTACCAGAACCATCAAAATCGATCCAACCGATGAGAGTAGCTTCTTCGCCAGTGGAGTTGGTAATAGGCAGAGTAACACTATAGGTAGTATCATCACTATCTACAGCAGTTAGAGAAGTAGTCCCATCTTCATCATCAGTGCCAGTAGTATCATCGGCAGAAGCGGTACTATCTGGACTTTCGGAAAGAAACAAGAAAAAATAGCTATAAGCCTGGTATAGTGATACTTGTACTTGATTAAACTTCTGCCAATCCAGAATGAAAGAAACAACCCTATCAGCGATGCCACCATGCTT
>NZ_LR214392.1 GCF_900659865.1 Hyella patelloides LEGE 07179 | reverse complement strand
GGTATTGGCGCTCGCTTCAAATGTTTGAGAATCTGTAATTCTACATCCATTGCCCTCTCTACCTCACAGCTTCTAAATATTTCTTCTATTGTAGTTCAAATTTCGGAAAGTGACAGAAGAGGGATAATTGAATAAATTTAAAGCGGGAAGACTTAGAATATTAATTAATATTCCCAATGCAATCGCTCCAATCAAATATTTAGAGGTACTTACTATTTTTTGACCTATTAATTCAAGGCTTGTTAGACGTTCATCTAAATTACCTAATCCAGTTTCTAAATTATCTAATCTAGTTTCTATATTGTTGAGCTGAGATTCAATTGCAGGTATTTTGTTTACTTAAATCTCTACTTTTTTCAGTCTATCATCTACGCTTTTTAACTGTTTTCCTGATTCTTCAACCTTGAACTTGGTTAAAACAATTGCTTCGTAATTTTTAATCAATTAGTTTAAAATTCCTATTTCATATTCTTGTACTGGATTTTTATTTGTCATTAATTTTGCTTGTAGTATTTTGCGTTATGTTACTATAATTTTTTTAAGATAGCTTAATGTCAACCACTATCTACAAATGGTGGATTTTTTACCAACTTTAACTGGCTATAAGCTTATAGATAATGGCGTAGCGATTTTACTTAATATATTTTATAAATTCTTTTTTAGCAATTCTAAGATTAGTGTTTTTCATTTTTAAGACGAATTTTTGAATAGTTTCAGATTTTAAAAATTTTTGTTAAATCTTTTTTCTTCTAAATTAATTGGCTTATCGCTTTTAATTCTTCCCCAAAGTAGCAACAGGTATTCTCTCCAAAATCCCCTCTCCGAATACTTTATCTAATTCTAAATAATCCAAGTGAACGTAACCAATATGACAGTGACAGGTTTCATTGGAGCAAAGGCGATCTCGTAAGGCACTTTCCCAGTTGGAATTATAGATATTACCAATGGGTTGTCTGATAAAATGACAGCGACGCATATTTCCCTCGCCATCTACAGAAATAACCGATTTACCAGCTTGACAAGAGCGATCGCGGGAGGGATAATGATGGGTATTGATCGGAAACAAGGGATCGATTGCTTCAAAGAAGTCTAAATCACCTTGACTCATCTTAGGTAATTCTTTTTTAACCGCATTAATCCATAAATAGACGTTATTTGGTAATTCCTGGCGTAAAGCTGCAATTTCTTGTTTAAACTTGGGAAATCCGACAACACCAGCACTAAAAGACACATTACGGCGATTTAATTCTAAGCATTGGTTTAAATAGCGATCGCGTTTTATCCACTCTGGATGAAATGTCGCCCATAATGCCAGTTTATCTTTATTACAGTCTTCTACCCAATCTAATTTGCAAGATAGGTTAGTTTGAATTGCTGCTTTACTGACATTAGGTAAGTTGGTTAATCTAACTAATCCTTGTTGATACCAGGGATGGATTAAGGCTTCTCCCCAAGGAGTAAATAGAATTGAAAAGTTATGCTGGTGATTTTGTTCTATCCAGTCGATAAATTTAGTTAATTCTTGTTTGTCTTTGGCTAATTCTATAGCTGACTGTTGTTTCTTTGCAAAGGGACAATATTCACATCCATAGTTACAAATAATTAACGATCCGCGATAGAGTATTGATAGGTGCATTATTTGGAGGGATGAATTAGGAATGAGGAATTATGAATTTTGATTATCGCGAATAGCATAGGCTATATTAACAGGGCTGACAATACCCGTATCTATATTAAAATTTTCTACTCTTCTATTGGCAAAAACTTCTGTATATTCTCCTCTATAACCAGGGTATTCTTGAAAACGTTCTCGCAGATTCCAAGGTTGATAATTAGCTAAAGCTTGTTTTACTTGATCTTCTTCTCTATTACGTAGTGATTTATAAGCAGATAGCTGTACTTGTCGCGATTCATCTTGCAAAGCATTAATAACTAAGTCTAAACCTTCATCTTGATAATTAAGTGCATCTTTTACCGCAGCTATTCTTACTTCTATTTTGTCACTTGCTAATCTATTTTTAACTCCGTCAATTCCTCCTAAAACTAAGCCATCTACAGGAGGAGGATTATTCCCCCCTAGCACAGCATCGTATTCTTTAGGCTTCTGTTCATCATTCATCATTCCTAATTCGTCCTTCAATATACTTCATCATTCATCCCTAATCATTTGAAAGCCTTATTCCGAAACAGAGCAATATCTTTCATCTTCATCTTCATCTTTTTGCTTATCAGTTATTACTCGAATATTTAATTTTTGAAGTGACTCTACTATCTTTTGTGATAAATAATTTTCAGAAATATTGAGAATATCTAAATTATCGATCGCAGAACATTTTAATAATGTGTTTGCTCCTTCATCTGTTAGAGTACCCATAGAGATATCTAAGATTCTAATTCTTTCTAATATTGGGAATTTGGCTATAGCAGCTACTATTTCATCACTGTATTCACTATTTCTTAAGCCTAAATAAATTAAATTTTCTGAAACGTTTCCAGACATAATCCAGTTTAAATCTTCAACCGTAGAATTCCCTCCATAATATTCCGAACCCAACCATAATTCGAGGTGCTGCAAATTAGGTAATTGTAATTTACTAATATCGGCTATAGTATCTTTAGATAAGCCACCTGTTTCGATAATTAAAGCCTGTAATTTATCGTGTTGTATCGGACTAAATCCCAATCCTTCACCGCCACGTATTTGTAACAATTCTAAGTTAGGATATGCACTTAAAACAGGACTTATATTAGTATGGGTAATCCAAGATATTTCTGATTCATCTTGAGTAATATCGCCAATAAAAATTGCCTTGAGATTGGTTAATTTATCTTTAGCATTAACTAAATAATCTACTATATATTGAGATTGAGAAGTTTCAAATACATCCTCTTGCAACATCCCAAAAGTTAACGCTTCAACCTGACTTATTTGACTATCTTTTAACAACTGTTCTAGTAATGGTTCGATGGCTTCTTCTTTCTGCCAACTATATCTAAAGGCATAAGCTTTCCCCACAGGATCGTCAATACCTGTTTCTGAATTAAATTCTATTAATTGCCTTCCTGCAAAAGTTTTAGCATGGTCGTATACACCATCTTCATAGGGTTCTAAACGTTCGTCAAGTTGCCAATACTAGAGATATTTATATTGCCCATTATTGTTATTATAATCTCAAGATAAAAAGGTACATTCTTATTATATCTCCATAAAAAGCG
Source organism: Hyella patelloides LEGE 07179 (assembly GCF_900659865.1). Taxonomy (GTDB): domain Bacteria; phylum Cyanobacteriota; class Cyanobacteriia; order Cyanobacteriales; family Xenococcaceae; genus Hyella; species Hyella patelloides. The sequence goes on along the minus strand of NZ_LR214392.1, from coordinate 1,224 downwards.
ATCTCCTTTATTCTTTTAGATTTTATTTAAGTAAATAATTCAGGATTGACAGAAAAAAAGTCACCCAAAACTGTAGCTTGAGCTTTACTAATTTCGCCCTTTCCATTGACAATTTCCGCAACAACTTCTTCTGAGCCAATTATTTCTACTAAATCTACTTCCTTAATATTTCTTTGCTCCACCAAAAAATTTAATATAGAATTAGAGTCTGATGTCTTTCCTGGTAAATAATGTTCTTGCTCAAACTTTTCAATTAGAACAATTAATAATTCATAAAACTCATCTTCTTCTGGTGTCCGATTTTGACGATTCATTAATTCTTCTACAACTGTTAAAGCTTTTTCATTTTCTTCTTCAGTTCTAATGATTTTAGGTTGATAATTTAATAATATTTCTTTGTACTTTTCTGAATTAAAAATAAGGGTCATTTTTCCATTTCTCCTTATCATACTCTGCATGAGTAAGAATATATTTAATATAAATTAATTGCTTTTTGTAGTCAATGCTAACAATTAATCTATATTTATTACCTTTTATATTAAATACAGTAAAATTCCCTACTACTTCAGCTTTGGGAAAGACTGCTTGAACTTCAACTAAATTAGACCAATTAGCTGATTTTGCAACTTTATACCAGTTATCAAGAGCATTTTGACAATCAGCGTGTCTATCGGCAAATTCTCTGATTTTTTTGTAACTGATAATGTGCATCTACAATTATATTTGTTTTTTCTGATTTTGAGATTATTTTTGAAAATTAATTATATGATAGTATGAGCGATCGCTTTTCTTTTTTAAGGTTTTATTCAAATAAATTTATCTCTCATCATTCATGATTTACTCTTTCAAAATTACTCATATAAAGCAGAATAACGATATCTTCCACAGCCTTTATTATAATCATCTATATCTTGAGGTTCTGCAATAACATTACAATCAAGTTGTGATAATTTATCAACCATTTCTGAAGATAATAAATTCATCGATACATCAAGTGTATGAAGCTGATTAATTGCAGGACAACTTAGTAATACTTCTGCTCCTTTATCCGTTAAAGTCCCTCTGGAAAGATTTAGTATTCTTAAACGTTCTATTATCGGGACTTAAACAATTTTGACGTTAAAAATAAGGTAGAATGCTTTAGTTAAGAGACTTGAGCATTATTATTTAAAGCGATCGCAATCATGAGAGAAACTACTCCCGCAGCCATGCCTCCCTGCAATG
>NZ_LR214391.1 GCF_900659865.1 Hyella patelloides LEGE 07179 | reverse complement strand
ACATTACTCTCGCGAGTTTGGACGCTGTATGCGATGCGAAGCGAGTCCTTTAGGGCTTTTCAACCCCGCATTAGGGCGATGGGACTTACACCCATATCGGAAACTAAGTTATCATCTGGTGAGTTATCAATACTCATTACCAGAGCCATCTGTCCCCCTATTGAATAGGTTTAAGATGAACGAATCGCACTATAGACAAACCTGACACACCCCATTGTCCGTCGCAAGAGATTTTCTTGCTCGGTACTAGGGTTAGGTGAGTAGAAGAAGTTACCTTCCTCTACTTCCCTCCAAAACGGTACGTGAAAGTTTCCCTTCATACCGCTCCTCAGTGTATGGCTAGTACCATTGTTTGTACCGTCATCTTTTGCCGTGAACTTGGTCATGACAATGCAAATGTATTAGAACTAGGTTCTTATCTGAATTGTTGCCACCTTTCGATTTTTCCTTGATATGGTGTTTCTCAGTTAAATCTTCTGAGTGGAAGTTTAATCCACAATAACCACATTTGCCTTTTTGCTTTTTAAGCAATCTAGATTTTTGTGGGTCGGACGTTAGATATCTATCTCCCATCCTTTTACTCCAGTAAGTTTCATTGCCATCAAAAGGACTTCTGGTGTTTTGGACTTTAACCCACATTTTTCCGCAACTAAAGTCAGAGTGTTTTGGTAGGGTGTAAACAAAGTCTTCGGATTTAAAAGTAAATCTCCATCCTTTGTTCTTTAAATCCCAGTATTTTCTGGAGATCCATTTTCTACCTTTATTTGGATGACGACGTTTGCCCCATCTCCATAATCTGTTCCACATTAGGTTAGTTAACTTTTTGAATGCTTTGGATGAGTTCCAGGGACTTTGATAATTGCACCATCCTCTAATAATGGGGATAAGTTTACCAATAAGTTCCGATTGTTTATGTGAACTCATTTTATTGATACATTCATCCAGTTTTCTGTAATGTAGTTGGATTTTTTCTTTTTGAGGTTCAATGATAGTTTTAAAACCAAGTTTTTTACTACTAGAGTTTTTTCCCGAATGATGTTTACCTAATTCATGGTGTTGAATATGGAATCCGAGAAAATCAAACCCAAGTTGTTCACCATTGTATACATCAAGGGTGTGGGCGATTCTAGTTTTGCTTGGCTTTAGTTCTAGGTCTAGGTTTTTAAGCCATTCTTCTATTATTTCCTTACACTTAAGAACAGTATCAATTTCGTCATGAATGATTACGAAGTCATCTGCATAGCAGATGACGGAAAGAGCTTTTGCTCTCTTATCTTTTGACATCATTCCTCCACTGGGGAATCTTTTGGGAATCCCCATGACATATTCTTTGAGCTTATTTTCCATTCCATGTAAGGCAATATTCGCTAAGAGCGGGCTTATTACCCCACCTTGGGGAGTTCCAGCTAGTGTTTGGTTATAACCTTTTCTCTGTGACCATTTACTAAAGTCAACAACACCTGATTTTAACCAAGCTTTAATTTGACTTCTAAATTCAGGAAGAGTGTTAATTTTGTTCAGAAGAGTGTCATGTTTGATTTTGTCAAAACAGCTTGCTATATCTGCATCGAGAACATATTTTGATTTAGTCCTGATGCTGTCTTTTATAGCTTTTATTGCATCATGACACGACCTGCCTGGTCTGAAGCCGAATGAGTTACCTTCAAATTTGGCTTCCCATTCAGGCTCGATTGCCATCTTGAGGAGGGATTGTTTGGCTCTGTCTAGCATGGTTGGTATGCCAAGGGGTCGCATTTCTTTCTTTCCAGGTTTGGGTATCCAAACCCTTCTGGTTGGGTTTGCGTTCCCATCTATGGCAAGTTCGTCAACAAGTGCAAGTCTTTTACTGGGTGAAACGGATTTAATCCCGTCTATTCCAGCAGTTTTCTTACCCTTGTTTTCCTGTGTTACCTTTCTTACTGCTAGTAGTTTTCCATACCAGGATTTAACCATTAACTTTTGAAGCTTGTGAACTAGCTTGTAGTCCTCGGCTAGTGATGCTCTGTAGATTCTCTTTTGCAGCTTAAATACGCTGGAATCGACTTTGACCCAGTCGATTTCATCCCAGTTATTCAATTCCGACTTTGATGCTATCTCCATATTGGATTTATTAACCGTACTCAGAAAATGAACATCCCATACAGCAGTGTGACTGTCAGCATATCCATACCCATTACAAGTAGGCTTTTGCTTATTTCACAATCCCTAGACTGGGTGGTTTCATTGCGGATAACTACTCTGATTAATCAGAGAATCGTCCCAATCCTTGATTCGTTCCTGTTTACCATCGATTTCTGAATTTAGGATTCCTCTCTTCTTCGGGGGCGCGAGAGTAGAATATATGCTGCGTTTTTCTGCCCAGCATCCTCTTCTGTGTCCACCTTGAGCTTATTTTGCTCCCTGGGTAAAAGCCATTCCCCAAGTTATACCTTACAAAGAATTTCCAAGGATTCACTGTCGTTATCCATGTTCAGTTGCTCCCACTTGCACCAGTTTTGGCTACCAGTTTGGGTGGTTTTCATACCGCTTCAACACAAGGGATTATCAGTTCCTAATATTGGATACGATGCTGTCACTCTTATTCCTAGAGGGGTAGAATTGGAGTATTCCTCACTACCATGATAAACAAGTTGTCTCGGTTTCGCTCAATTTACAGGAGCTTCCCTATTGACGCAAGCTATTGCGTGCAATGTACTTCAGCATTTATGCTTGGTGACACTAACGAACCGCACAAAAAATCGGTACTTGTAAGCTCTTTCAACCATAGCTCACATTTTACCATATTTAATGCAAAAAACCGCTATTAGAGGCGCGCATTCCTCTCACCGCTAAACGCTAACGCGCTATAGCGGGAGTCTCCTGCCAGAAGACAGATGATTTCCTGAATTGCAATTAACACTCATCATAACCAATTACCAATCATTGTATAAGCAGCCCAGTAAAAAGGATGTTTGTATTCGGGTTTTTGGAGTAAACTTAGTTGTGCTTGACGAATCGCTTCTGCTTTACCAGTAGATGCAGCAAGTTTCTGATATAAAATGCTCATTAACTCTGCTGTAGCTTGGTCATTAATTGACCACAGAGTCGCCAAAGTACTCCTTGCACCAGCTTGAATTGCCATTCCCGCTAAGCCTAATGCTGCTGAGTTATCCCCCACAGCAGTTTCACAAGCACTTAAAATTAAAAGTTCAATTGCTTCTTTTTGCACTCCCATTCTAGTTTGAAGAATCTGGTTTAATTGACTGAGATTAATTTGATTGTCCCAAGCCAGTAAAAATGTATCTTCTAAAGAAGAGCTAAATTGACCATGAGTAGCAATATGAATAATGGGATAATCAGAAAATTGGATTTCTCGTTGCAGAGCTTCCATCGTAAATTCTTCATCTAGTAAAACCGAGCTTTTGACTTGCTCTTGAATTTCTGCTAATTCCCGATTGACGTACTCTAAAGCAGAAAAATCTCCTCTTTCTTGAGTCAAACCCACCGCTAAAGTTTTGAGTTGGGTTGTCTCTAGTGAGCGAGGACTTAACAATTGTAGTCCTGGGTTGAAAACTAAATTGTATTGTTCTATGAGATATTGTTCTCCATCGTATAAAGCTGCTAAGGGAACATTGCGTAAAGCTCCATCAGGAACAAAAACAATTGTTTTAATCTGCTGTTTTACTAATTGGTCAACTACTGGAGCAATTAACCAGTTATAAAGCTTGGTTGCTGGCGCATAAAAAGTTCGGCGACTGCGAATGACTACTGTTTGACGTAATTCTTGAATTGTTGCTTCTAATTCTTCTTGGGGAATGGCTACAGAATAGTGGCTTAAAGGTTGGTGGGGAAGACTAACAATGAGTTCTAAGCGATCGCGTAATATAATGGGGTAAATCGCAGCAGCATGGGGATCTACGGAATCTATCGATACAGATTTTCCTTTTAAACAAGCTTCTTGGAAAAAGTTGTGTAGCTCTGCTATTTGTAATGACTCGATAGTATCTCTGGCTTGAATTAAATTCTCTTGACTTATAGTTTCCCCTGGCGCAACATTTAGTAGGAGAGCCACTAATTCTCGATAAACTGGTTCGACAGTATCGCGGAAAGAATGCTGGATATTACGCTCGATATTGGCAATATCTTGGCTTAAGGCGTTTAGTAGAGTTACTCCCTGTTGATAATGTGCGATCGCTATTTCTGGCTCTCCTCTAGCTCCCTCGATTCTACCTAATTGCCATTGCCAAAGATAGCTAATTTCAGGGGCGTTAATAATTTGGGCAATTTCCAAAGCTTTAGTTGTAGAATGCTTAGCATTGTCCCATTGTTTTAATATTTCATAGATCTGACCTTGTAAACCCCAACTGTATGATTCTGCTTCGGGATAATTGAGTCTTCGAGCATCAGCGATCGCATTTTCCGTAAGAGCCGTAATTTCTGACCAAGAGGGCATATTAGGGGA
>NZ_LR214390.1 GCF_900659865.1 Hyella patelloides LEGE 07179 | reverse complement strand
ACATTTAGCTGCGAGCGTCAAAGCGATCGCCCTTGTGGAGAATGTCCTTCTTGTATTAATAGGAGGATGCTAGATGCAATTAGATGAAATATGCCAAATTCGCAATATCCCTATCGTTGATGTCTCAACTCCTCTTATTATTCCGTCATTCTCCAGTAGAGGATTTCCCGATTTAAAATATATTTATGAACAAACTAAAGACTATATTACGGACGTATCTTTGGTAAGTGCTTATGATTTGTATCATCAGTATTTGGAAGCAGAGATTTATTCATCTGACTTGATTTTCATTGATAGTGGAGGTTATGAAACTCAGCAAATTCAATCTACTAGTAATCTCGATGATATTTATGCTTGTAAAAATAGTTACTCTATTAAATCTTGGAATTTAGACTTACATAAAACTGTACTCAAACAGTTAGAACCAAATTCTCAATTTGTTTTTGTTAGTTATGACAATTGGGACAATCCACAATCTACTATTTATCAAATTGAATCAGCATTAGAATTATTTGCAAATTTTCCAGAGGCTGCATCCAATTTTTTGTATAAATCTGAATCTAGAGGATCTAGATATATCGATATCATTGAGCTACTTAAATATGCGGAAAAATTGTCTTCATTTTCAATTTTAGGTATCACAGAAAAAGAATTAGGTGGTTCTATTCTAGAGAGATGCCAAAACTTGCTCAAAATTCGTTCTGCTCTAAATGAAAAGGGGATATCAATTCCTATTCACATTTTTGGCTGTTTAGATCCTGGTTTAATAATTGCCTATTTTTTGTGTGGAGCTGATATATTTGATGGACTAGCCTGGCTAAGATATGTATTTAAAGAAGGATTGGCACTTTATCCATCAACAGTAACTTTGCGTGATCGCAATTGGGGTGATTTAGAACAAGATTTGACTAAATCTTCTAGTATTAACAATGTCCTAGAGCTTGAATCTTTATCTAGAGCTATGACAAGATTTGCTCAAAATAGACTAACAAGCGAATTGATGCAATGTTCAAAAATTATGCCTAATATAATTGATTTGGTAAAAGAAGCTGGACTAAAAATTGAGGTTTGATAATGGGAAGTAGTGGTGGTTCGAGCTATTCATCCAGTAGCTCAAATGCAAAAATAGACAATTTAGTTAAGCAAGCTAATAATAGCAGTAATAGTTCTGAATACGATTCAGAAGTTAACGAACTATTACAAGAAGCTTTAAAAAGCTATAACGATAGGGATGTACAAGCTATTAATAAACATCTTGATGTCCTTAAAAAAGCTATTGAGAAAGAAATTGAGGAATCTGTAAGATTAGCTTTTGGTGGTTCAGTTCCCAAACATACATTTATCAACGGCTTAAGTGATATAGATACTCTAGTATTAGTAAATAAAACTTCTCTTCAAAATAAATCACCTCAAGAAGCTTTAGATTATTTTGCAAGGCAAATTCAGCAAAGACTTCCCAATACTGATGTATCTGTTGGTAGACTGGCTGTTACAGTCCGTTACTCAGATGGTTGTGAGATTCAACTTTTACCAGCAATAAAAACAGCTACTGGGTATAAAATTGCGGATTCTTTATCATCGGAAAAATGGAGTAATGTAGTTCGACCAAAAGCATTTGCTCAAAAATTGACTGCTGTTAATCAAACTTGTGCGGGAAAAGTCGTGCCAGTAATTAAGTTATTCAAAGCTGTTGTCAAAGAAGTTTTACCTAAAAACTCAAAATTGTCTGGCTATCACGCCGAATCATTAGCCATAGAAGCCTTCAAAAACTATAAAGGAAGTAAAACTCACAAAGATATGCTGGCTCATCTTTGCCGTACTGCTAGTGAAAGAGTTAAAGAGCCTATAAAAGATAAAAGTGGTCAATCAATTCATGTTGATGATTACTTGGGAAAAAAGAATAGCACGGAGAGAAATAAAGTTTCAGGTTATTTAGGACGATTGGCTAAGCGAATGGAAAAGGCTGACAAGCTCAATTCTAAAGGAGAGTGGGAGAAGCTATTTGAGTAAGTGAAGAGGTTAACTCTAATTTATTGATTTAAATTTTCAGCTAACATATTACAAAATAAAGCCCCTTGTTCAATAGCGTCATCTAATGCCACATGGGTATGGGGTAAAGAATCAAACCAATGCTTAGGCATATTACGTTTAGATGATTTTCTATATTCAGTCTTGAGCATCGCCATTGCATAGCTTTTGATGTCTAGGGCTGAAAATGAAAACGGACTCTCACCAGTAAAGCGAATTAGATACCAATACACAAATAAAAAATCGAAACCAGCAGGATAAGCAACGAAAACTGGTTTACCTGGCAAAGATTTTAACCAAGAGACATAACTTTGCATAGCATCTGCTGGCTCTTGTAAATCTGTACGGGTTGCTTCCCAAGCTTCTGGTTGACTCTGCCACCATTCCATAGTTTTTGGATCTCCGCTAGCATCAGGAAGAGTTTTCAGGTTAGCAGCAAAAGTTCCTACCAATGTTTTATCAGCTAGGTAAGCAGCCGAAGCAAAACTGAGCATGGAATTAGCTCCAGGAATTTGACCATCAGTTTCGATATCTGTACTTACATAAATTTCAGGCATAGATTTTATGAGATAGTTCTTCAGTAATTAATGAATTGGGTTTATTGCAATTCAAATTACCTCTAATTTATTTTTTCATACAAGTCAAACTAGTTGATGCTAAAACTTGCGGTTATAACAGTAGATATTGACTTACTTTTATTGAATAGCATTTTAAAAAGTTTGTTTGTTAATTTTACTCGCATTATCTCAAGGTAAAAACTTAAACTTTATTGGAAAGGATGGATATTAGAGGTAAAAGATTCTATTTCATTGGAAGCGCAGGCAAAAATACTCTACCTCCTCTACTCAGCTATGCCCATGAGTTAGTCGCTGAGTTGGTAAAAACATTAGCAACAAGAGGTGCTACGTTTGCGGTGCAAATAGGAAAAGAGCCTTTGTCAGTAGAGAGCGATCCTACTTCACCGTCTATAATTTTCGATTGGACTATTGTTACTACTATTTATGAATGTATTCAGCAAGGAATAGTAAACATCGATAATTATGATGAACCAATAATTTTTACTGTTTATAGCTATAAAACACAAAGACAAATTCCCGCTTCTAAACAAGATATTTGGAACTCACTTCTGGATTTAGATGCGGTTGAAATAGAAATTGCTGAGAGTGAGTTTGGTCATGTACGACGTGAGAATTTGGATCGACGAGGAGACATTCTGATTGCTCTAAGTGGGGGTGCTGGGACAGAAAGTCTATTGAAAAAATATAAGAAAAATGAAAAACCAGCAATTCCCTTAGATTTGCACATTGGTTCTAGTTGTAACGATCATAAAGTAAGTGCATCGCATTTTGCTCAAGAATTACTTACCCAACCAGAACAATTTATTAGTATTCCAAAAACTAAAAATATAGGTTTACTGTTATCTCGATTAACAACCCGCCAAGGCGAAAAACCAGTTCCAGAAGTAGTAACAGGAGTTTTAGAACTTATCCACGAAATTGATGAAATTCCTTCCCAGGTTGATGTTCTAGTTATTACTGCTCTGAAAGATGAGCTAGATGCACTTTTGGAGTGTGATAATGATTCTGGTAAATCTTGGGAAGAGCATCAAGATAGTTTGGGATACTCTTACTACAAAATTACTTTAAAAAAAAGTAATGAAGACGATCTTACTATTGCAGCAGCTAGCACAATGGATATGGGAGAAACTAAAGTCAGCGAATTAGCGACTAGGCTGATTACAGAACTAAAACCAAGCTGTTTGGCGATGACTGGGGTTTGTGCTGGAAACAAAGAAGATGTGTTTTTAGGAGATGTAATTGTTGCAGATAGGGTTTTTCAATTCGACTATGGAAAATTAATAGCTTACTATCAAGAAGTAAAAGGACACAAGTTTCGTACTGAAGAAATTTCTTACGATATCACAACTTACAATTTAAAGCCGTTGTGGAAACATAAAGTCCAGAATTTTTCTCAGGGCTGGATCGAGAAAATTCAGACAATTAGACCAAAATCTTATCAACATCAGGAGCATTGGCTACTAAATAAACTTTATGACTATCAAGAAAATTCTGAAAGTAATCTAACTCCACAAAAACATCCAGAAAGAGTAACAGAATGTCCAGACTGGAGACAAGTCATCGAGCGATTAAGAAAACAAGAGCTTTTAAAGACTGATTCCTTTGAATTAACAGAACAAGGAACTGAAGAAGTAGAAAATGAAAGACTTTTGTGTCTAGATGATGAACGCTATCGAGATCCTTCAATTCCTCAAGTACATATTGGTGTAATTGGCACTACAAGTTATGTTCAGAAAGATCCAGAAATATTTGAAAGACTCAAAAGAGTACAGCGTAAAGCAATAGGAATAGAAATGGAAGGCGCAGCCGTTGGTGCTGTTGCCGAGATTCACGATATTCCGATGATTGTATTTAAATCTGTTCAAGATTACGCCGACTATGACAAAAGCGACCAATTTCGCTTATATGCTGC
>NZ_LR214389.1 GCF_900659865.1 Hyella patelloides LEGE 07179 | reverse complement strand
TCGCCCCAGCGCAAGGGGGCTTGTATTTTTATTAATCTGTTTACCCACTAAATTTATTGTCTATTGAAGCCCCCTTCGCGCCCTTAGCTGAGAGAAGCCTGTCCAACTTTGTACAGGTTTTCTCTCGCGGTTTTGGGTCGTGTTTTGTCATTCTTGGTTAGGGGAGGAGAAAGGGCAAAGGTCAAAGGTCAAAGGGACATCTATAAACACCTTTCCCCTTTCTCCTTTTCCCTAAAAGACCATCAACTCAAAACCTCCCACCAATCAATCTGGGGTGTCCAGAGGGGTTGACCCTTTGGCTCACGGCAATTTTAGCGGTACGCGATGCCGATAGGCAAAAATTGTGTAGTGACTACAACCATTTCTTGACCCCTCGATTAATTCTAAGAGAGAGCTACTGGTCAAAAGAAAACAGAATTTAGTTGGATTGAGAACAAATCTAATTAAGAACTCACGATTAAATTTAATTAGGTAAAAATTCTCTCTGGATAGTATAACTGAGTAGAGAACTGTGCCTTGTCTAAAGATAGTAATTACGGTTGATTATGTACTTGTTGTTATTACAAGTCTTTGAAATCTATCTTGACTAAAAAAGAAACTACAGAGAAAAGAAATAAAATTAACCAAAGAGCAACTAAATTTACTCGCTCTACTGAATTGGAGATTGTAGATTGAAAATTATTCCTAACTAAATCAGAACTGAGATTACGAGAAAGTATACTTTTTAAGGGAGCAACTTAAGAGTGCTTTAAAGAAGGGATATAGTGAGCAATACTTGTCAGAGATTTTAGAAGAACAATCAAGTTGAATTTCAGTCTCAACTATCAAATATACTTCACAGATATTAATAGGCGGAAATAGAAGGTTCGTGTCACCAGACGCAACCTAACCTTGAAACCGTTGCAATGTCTGACTTATAGCCTTTGAATATACTCAACTTATTCCCTCGATTTATCTCCCAATTCATAAGTTTTCCAAATACTTATTTTTAGCCGTGTTTGACAATCGCTAATAAACCTGCACTTTTAATAAACTTTTCCTGCCCAATTCTTTTTCCAAGAGATACTTTCTTCAACAAGTAATCTTTCTCAGGAAAAGTGAGTAAATGGTTAAAACAAATTGGGATACAGAGGAATTAATCGAAGAGTTCAAAAAGGTTTCGGGCAAAACTAACTTGCTATATCGGATTGCTGAAGTATCCATTGCCGAACCAAGTGGGACTATCGAACGGGTTATTTTTCCTGTGGTATCTCTTAAAACGTTCAAAGACTTGGTTGCCGAATATAAAGCAACGGGGTTGGCTTACAAGCGCAGGGTTCACAATGTCATGCGAGCATCCTTTGCGAATCACTACCGTCGTATGATTCCCCAATTGTTAGAGGTGTTAGAATTTCGGTCTAATAACGACCTGCATCGCCCTGTTATTGAGGCATTAGAGCTATTAAAGAAATACGCTCACAGCAAAACTAGATATTACGATTCCACCGAAGAGATACCCATTGATGGAGTATTGAAAGCTGGAGCAAAAGAAATCCTCATGGAGACAGATAGCGATGGAAACGAGCGCATTAACCGCATCAACTATGAAATCTGCGTCCTCAAAGCTCTCAGAGAAAGACTATGCTGTAAGGAAATTTGGGTAGTCGGAGCGAATCGCTATCGCAATCCCGATGATGACTTGCCTACAGACTTTGAAACCAAGCGTCAGATTTATTATCAGGCTTTAACTCTCCCTGAAGATGTAGAAACTTTCATCTCTGGTTTGCAGCAGCAGATGGAGTCAGGATTAGAGAAATTAGATAAAGGAATGCCTAGAAATAAAGGCGTGACTATTGGAGGTAAAGGCAATAAAGGCTTAATCAGACTTAGCCCTTTTGATGCTCTACCAGACCCGATTAATCTCAGACAATTGAAGGGAGAAATCAACCGTCTCTGGCATAAAACTAGCCTATTGGACATTCTCAAGGAGACTGATTTACGAGTAGATTTTACCCGTAAGTTTAAGAGTATGGGGACTAGAGAAATACTAGACAGAGATACATTACAGAAACGATTGCTACTCTGTCTATTTGGCATGGGGACGAACACGGGATTGAAGAGAATCAATACGGGGATAGATGGAGAGAACTATCAGGATTTAATTTATGTCCGCCGTCGCTACATTCACAAAGACCAGTTACGCAGTGCCATAGCCGAGGTAGTCAATGCCACCTTTGAAATTCGCTTGCCTCATATCTGGGGCGAAGGAACTACTACCTGTGCTAGTGACAGTAAGCATTTTGGTGCTTGGGAACAAAACTTGATTACCCAGTACCATCTCCGCTATGGGGGACGAGGGGTAATGATTTACTGGCACGTGGAAAAGAATTCTACCTGTATCTATTCCCAACTTAAAACCTGCTCTAGTAGTGAAGTCTCCGCGATGATTAATGGGGTTTTGAAGCACTGTACCAGCATGGAGGTAAAAAAGAATTATGTAGACAGTCACGGTCAAAGCGAGGTAGCTTTTGCCTTTACTCACCTGTTGGGTTTTCAGTTAATGCCCAGGCTGAAAAGAATTAAGGTACAGAAACTCTATCGACCTCAAGCTGGACAACCCGATGCTTACCCCAATTTAGAACCCGTAATGACTCGTCCGATAAACTGGGATTTGATTCGCCAACAATACGACCAGATGGTCAAGTATGCCACTGCCTTGAGGCTGGGGACGGCAGAAACCGAAGCCATACTCAAGCGGTTTAGTAAAAATCCCTTCAAACATCCTACTTATCTGGCTTTAATGGAATTGGGCAGGGTAATTAAAACTATTTTCCTCTGTCAGTATCTTGACTCCGAAGCCATACGCAGAGAGATTAATGAAGGTTTGAATGTGGTAGAAAGATGGAATGGGGTTAATAATTTTATCTTCTACGGCAAGGGTGGTGAGTTTGCTTCTAATCGTTTGGAGAGTCAGGAGTTATCGGTATTGTCTTTGCATCTATTACAGATTTGTCTGGTGTATGTGAACACCTTGATGATTCAGAGCGTACTGGCGCAGAAGCATTGGCAGAAGAGATTGACGGCAAGGGATTTACAGGCGATTACGCCTTTGATTTTCAGTCATGTGAATCCTTATGGGTTGTTTAAGTTGGATATGAAGGAGAGGATTTCAAGGTTATCGCAACCATTAGTGGCTTAGAAGAATGTCAGATTTTGATATGCAGAACATAACGAGAGAAGAATTATTAGCCCGATATGCTGCTGGAGAGCGAGATTTTCGAGGCATTATTTTGCAATATATTAGTTTGGATGGAGTCAAATTGGAGGAAGTTGATTTTACTGGAGCTATTTTCAATGCTGTCAGTTTTGAGTCTGTTCCAGTCGCTATCGAAGATACTTATCGTGTTGAACAAACTATTTTCACCAATTGCAATTTTTCCTGTAGCGAATGGTGGTTTTGTTGTTATATCCCTAAGTTAATTGGATGTAATCTGCAATTTGCGGTTATGGAAGGATGTTGTTTTGGTCCAAAATTTGTAGATTGCGATTGGAAAAATGGTCAAATCATTGGAGCTTATTTTGATGAATTCATCTTTGAGGATTGTGATTTGAGAAATATGAGACGAAGTAGCGGTTTTCATATTGTCCCTGAGTATATCAATCAGAACTGGACTATTCTCTACAGAAATACGTTTGATGAAAATGGTGTTTTCCGAGATGGAATTCACTGTAATCTTCCTGACCCCGATGATATTATCCCTTTTTAGCTTCATTACACTCTTCCTGACCCCGATGATACTATTCCTTTTTAATGAAAAGTATGAATTAATCCATCCAGAAATTTTCAAACCGTTGAGGTGACATCTGAGTATAGCGAACTGTGTGATGGATGTTTTTATGCCCCAAATAATCCTGAATCGCTCTGGTATCATGACCTTGAGCAGCTAAATAATAACCACAGGCATGACGCAGTTGATGGGGATGAGCCTGAAAGGGAAGACCAGCTAATTCTCCCGCTCTAGTTATAATGTGGCGGATGGAACGATTTGAGAGAGGGGCTTTCCGTTCGGAAACAAAAACATAGCTCGTATCGGCATAGTCTCTCTGGATTTGGCGTAATGCTCTGAGTTCGGGCGAACGTAAGGGATGAATGCTATCGCGACCGTTCTTGACTCGATGGACTTCAATATAACCATCTGCCAAATCTATCTGCGTCCATCTAAGGGCTACTAATTCGGCAGTTCTCAGTCCGTGACGGAACATCAGTAAAATCATTGCTCCATCCCTGACACCATGACGACCTACTTTTTTGGCAGCGCGGATCATCGCTTTGACCTCTGGCGAGCGCAGGTATTCTCTTTCTCTGGTTGATGGTTTTTTAGGTGGGGGAGAAAATAACTTTGCCGAAAACGGAAGTTGGGCAGTTATTTGTAGCATGGGTCAAATCCTCATGCTGGTGTTTATGTCTTTATGATACTTTGCCTAAAAGGAGACGAACTAGGCAAAGTTAACATTTGCATTTCTTATCGTTCAAGCTCAAAAATGGCGTAAAAAATAAAAAATTTAATCTTGTTGCGTCTGGTGACACGAACCTTCTATTTCCGCC
>NZ_LR214388.1 GCF_900659865.1 Hyella patelloides LEGE 07179 | reverse complement strand
AAAAACCCAACTAAAATATTTTCTTCCTTGCCTATTCTCAACAAATTTTATTTAATGAGAATAAAGTTGAAATCGAAGTATTTTTGGGGTCTCCCTCGGCTTGACTACCATCAAAAGTCAACAGTTTCTCTGTTCTTTTAGATATTTGTACTCAGAAAATGCCCGCGAGTTAGCGATCGCCTTGGGGGCAAAAACATAATCTTTACATATTACATTTTGACGTGCGAAAAGAGAAGTGCAACGCTCGGCATCGCCGAGACCGCGCAGTGCTGCCAGAGGCAGACCGCTAATAGCGAATCATTGTATTAATATTGATTAATAGTTTATTAAGGAACATCATTTACTTTTAATTATCCAGATTTAAACCAGTTAAGTTTTTGATTGCTTCAAAGCTTTGATCTGGCAAAATACTCCAGCTACCTTGAGGAGAATCGTATCCATATTCCCTAGCTATTTCTGGAAATTTATCCGACTGAAGAATCTTTAATAATTTTGTTCCTGATTCGGAAAATGATAAGAATTGGTTGCTATTAATTAAAGTTTGAGATAACGCAACTAAAGCAAAATTATTATGATCTCCAACTATTTTTTTACCCAGAGAGTAGTAAGTTAGCGACCAGGGAATACCGCCTTCTTCTAATTGGGTTTGAATCTTGCTCGAAGTTGATTCAGCAAATCCCGAATGCAATCTTAACTGCTCCATTTTTTCTGATAACTTGGCATCAGATTTTTTGGGTAATGGCTGAAACTGGGGAATATCTTTGCTGGTTAATAACCTATTATTCGATGATGACTCGTTAATGTTATAAAAAATAGTACCGAGCAAAGTTTCCGCCATTAATCCTCCATTTGACTTTCTGGCATCGCTCATGATGACTCCTGGAGGAGAAATATATCTATTTAACCCAATGTCTTTCCAAGTCCAATTTCCCCCAAGAAAATCGGCTAAAGATACCGTATCAATCTTGTATTCAAAACCAGAATCCTGTAAAGAATCCCCAGGTATTAATTGAGTTAAAAAATTGCGCTCACTAGCAGCTTCTGCTGCAACTCGATCCATTACTAAAACCAGAGGGTCGCTCAAAGTAGCTTCATTAAACAAAACTTTCTTTCCTCGCGCTTCCATTATTTCTTTACCTGCTGCTGCAATGGGGGCATCTCCAGTCCAGATAAAATCGATATTTTCTATGTCCGAATTGCTTGAGAGAGTCTTAAGCTGAGAAATCGAACCTTTTTTGATTACGCTGCCTTCAGAAATTTGAAGATCAGCTTCCTTTATCAATTCTTGTACGGAGAGATCGCGAACTAAAAGCTCGTAACGTTCGCCTCCAACATAACCATAAACTAACTTTGGAGGTTGCAACTGCTCGGTTATTTGAGGAACACCAAAGACAATCATGAGGATTGTAGCTGCTGCAATCAAACTATAGCCAATCCAAGTTGAAAAGTTTTGAATTCTGCTACTGAGACTAGAGGTAAGAATCAGGAGGGCGATCGCAATTATGACGCCAATAGCAATGGCACTAATCCAGTTCAAACCCAATAGATTCAGAGCGATGGGTAATACCAAAGCAAGGATACTACAAATAATTCGTGAAATCCTTTTTTGTTTGCGTTTCATATTTGACCCTCTCTGAATGCTTTAAGTAGTTCTTCTTTGGTTTGGCTGGCACTAGATGAAATTATCGGTCGTGCATTAAGCTCGCGCGCTAGTTTTTGGAGTTGCTTAGCATTAACATTTCCCGCACCAACAATTGTAATCTGTGCATTTTTGTTCTCCAATTCTTGATGGAGACTTAATAATTCTCGATCTAGAGGATTGCCAAATCTCCCATCGGTAAACAAAAATATTTCTATTTGATAATCAATTGGGACTTTCAAAGCTGATTCAAATCCCCGATACAAACCAGCTTTAACTGGAGTTCCCCCACCTACTCTGACTTCTTGGTTTAAACTCTGCCACAGTTTTTCTCGATCCAAATTTGTACTAGCTTCGACATTGCGGGGCAAGCTGTATGCACCTTCTCCTTGGTAAACTATCAAACTAAATTTATCTTCTGGTGAGTAAAGAAAATTAGACTTGGCTTTTTCAGTTTCTAGGAGTTCTCTGAATGCAGATAATAACTGATTAAATCCTTCTCCTTCCATTGAACCAGAACCATCAATTATTCCCACGATCCAACGTTTTTGGCGAATACTGGGGTGAAAACTTTCTAGTAGTTTGCGATGCACTGCAACACCAGGAGTTGTTTCTCGTTTTATCTCTTGAGACAAAGGGGGATTAAGTTGCGCTATCTGCTCGAAAGTAGAGCGATCGCTTTCTTCTAATGCCTCAAATACCTCAACCTGTAATTGTTCTCTTATTTCTGGGTCGCTGCTAGTTACAAACCAGCTTGGGGTTACGGTTACGGCAGGATTAACATCGACTAAGGTTACGGATTGTGGAAGTGATACGCGATCGCCATGAATAGATAAAGACTTACCATCTGGGGAATACAAAAAGCGATAAAGAGCAGCAATTGTATTATCTTCCCAATTTTGGGTTAATTTCTCGGCTAAGAATGAGGTGCTTTCACTTGACTGAGCCAGGTTTTGATAAATTGGCTGTAGTGGTTTGAGAGTTTGAGGAGTAATTTGCTGTGGGTCGATATTGCCTCCCAACTCTTCTCTGGTCAACCAAAGTAGAAAGTTGTAGCCACTGTTGCTATGGGTAGGTAGAGTAGTTGCTAACTTTAGCTTTCCAGATTTTAAAGCCTCTAAAACTTCCTTCCTTGATACAGTTCTGTCGTTCCAACCTAATTCTTGAGCCTTTTTGGTAGGAACTGCTAATTGAATTCTCGTTCGGTATAGAGTGTCGGAATTGTTAACCCAGTTGGCATCAGGACATAATATAGAAGCCCACATCTCATCGGCAATGGCGATCGCATCTAATTGTCCTTCACAGGCAAGTTTGGTTAAAGAAACCGAACCTTTGGTCATAATTTCTGGAGTCCCGCCCGTAGCGAGTTTGGTTAATTGGCTGATAGAGTCTTCTAAGATGAGATTCTCAGAAGATATGCCAATAGTTATTTGTTGTTTCGGGTAGTTAGTGCAGCTAGCTATTATGATTCCAATTCCAACTACACAGCCTAGTACGATTTTTGGCTGAATTTTCATTTTATTGATTAATTATTACCTATCTCTTTATATTTTGAATTTTTGAGGATTCTTGATTTAGAATAACCCAGCAATCGTCGCAGTACTCCCACCAAGAACCACTTCCTCCGAAACACCAGGGAACTATGAAGAGGAGCAGCCCTTACACTCATAATATTTATTTTCTGATTCACACTCGCCACAAAAACATTCAACTGGTGATGTGAATCTGGTTAAATTCAAAGTTTTTGGGTTAATCTTTTGGCTGCTTTTTTCATCTTTTTTCATCTTTTTTCATCTTTTATTTAATTGGTTTTAAACGATAAAAATCAGCATAGAAAGCATTATGTAAGCCTTCATAGCGGTTTTCATCTTCTTCAGCTACTTTCGTATCCATGAGAGTTAAATTATTATCTAAACCTTCGCTCAAAGGAATGAGACAATCTTCGTTTTCCAATCCACTATCTCTAATAGATTCCATTAATTCTCCATGAACAAAGCAATAACAGTCTTGAGTTTCGTACAGATAATCAATTAATTGTTGGCAATTTAAACAAATTTTGTAATAATGCCATTCGCCTTCAGACAAACTCTCGGTAACTAAATACCTAGTTACCGAGAGTTATTGTTTGGAAACATTCACCACACTGATGCTGCTTGATTGCTTTTCTGATTTGAGAGCGATAAACTGAGGGCTGATTTTCGCAATAACACATATTGCCTACAGTACATTCTGCTGGATTTCTGGAAAAGCCATGATTTCAGGCAGAGTCTCTGGTGTCGAGGTTAAGGGCTTAACGTAAATTAATACTATGTATATACTCATAATGTATTGTTTGGTGAAGAGGATTGGAATTAATGGCGACGAGAGTTGAGGAAAGATGGTAACTCGACAGTTTTAGTTTTGGGAGAAGATTGCTCGATCAATTCAGAAGTCAGTCTTTGATTATCCGCTTGAAGGCTTCTATTATCAGCAAGAAGACTCTCACAAATTCTTTCGAGAAATTTGATTTCTCTGGAGAGATTGAGAAAATCTTCATAGATGCCCAAAGCCTTTTCTGTTGCTAGCTCTGGGTTTTTCTTTAAGAAACGCTTGAGTCGAAGAAGTTCAAATTCGAGTGAGAGAGGGGTTTCTGGTTGATTGTCTTGAGTCATGATATTTAATCGATAGAAGTAATCGAGCCAAAGTGAAGTAGAGAAAAGCCAATCAAGTAATTCTTGGGCGAGATTGGCTATAAATTCAGTGGTCTAGAACTCGCCAATCGGGTTGATAATGTGGGATTGGTCGTAGTGACAAATTTCATCCTCTCTCACCCAGATTAAGTAAGTTAGAGGCTTGGTCGTAGTGGCGAGTAAAAACTCCCAGTCAGTCTCAGACAAATAAGTCTCGGTGGTTTTATAGCGATTAGAGTTGTATCTTTTGCCGACGACGATGAAAGTTGACCATTGGCTATGGTCTTTGGCAGAGTC
>NZ_LR214387.1 GCF_900659865.1 Hyella patelloides LEGE 07179 | reverse complement strand
TTTTTAGGAAAAATATCTTGAAATAGCTTCCACTCTAGGTCATTTAATCCCTCAAATTTGCCTGGCATCTTCAGTCGTTTAGTTACAACCTTCTTATTTTATCTATTATTAGTGGGATAGGTTCAAGGCTTATTGTTTGAGGAGGGAACATTTTTGCAAAAGAGCCTGCGTTGGGTTTGTGAATAGAAAACATAGCCATTAACTATTGGATCGGTTTTACGATATAACCAAATGTATCTCCATTCAGCCAAAATATTAGAACAATTGGGATGGGTAGATATATCGTAGGCAACTTTGGCTGTGGAAAAATACGAATGTGCTGCGGGAACGTGTTTTAAGACACCGACACCTTCCCGACAAAATAAAATATTGGGATTTCCTCCTAGGGAATCGAGAACAGCTTGGCGGGATTCCTCAGACACCATTTCCCAAAGTCCGAATATAGGTACGTCAGGAAAATCACTATTATAGAATCCTAGTTTCTGAAGTTGCTGATTGTCTGTTAAAGGTTTATTAGCAACTAAAACTGTAACCCTATAACCTAAACTTTGAAAACCATGTATCCAATTAATTGCTAAGGGGTTGAATACATTGTAGGCAAGAACAAGTATTTTCAGCTGAGACATTTTTTATATTGGTTATTGTGGTGTTGTTCAAATCAGGACAATAATTCTCATTTTAGAAAAAACAGGACGCTAGTTGTCACTTTTCAGAGCTTCCTAAGACTGCTAATTTGGTAGCAGTCCCAGAACAAACAATCTAATTACACAGTAATAAAATTGTCGGCAGTAATTGTCGTTGCTTGAATATCTGTTAGCTCGGTTAATGTATTACCATTGATTGCAAGCAGAGTATTTTTGCCTTGTTGTGTTACGTTAGTATCAGCAAAATCGATCCCTTGAGGCAAGACAAGTTGGTCGATACCATTTTGAAAATCACTAACAATCGCCATAGCGTTACGATCTAATTGGAAAATGTCTGCCTCACTACCTCCAGACAAGTAATTTGTGCCTTTGCCACCGAACAGAAAGTCTTGACCTTTTCCGCCACTCAAAGTGTCATCGCCAGCTTCTCCTAAGAGGTAATCATTGCTATCTTCTCCCAAGAGGCTATCATTACCATTTCCTCCTGTGAGGGCATCAAACCCATCGCCACCATGAATTAAATCGTCCCCTGCCAATCCTGAGAAATTTTCTGCTGCTGCAGTACCACGAAAAGAATCGTTGTTTTCTGTGCCAGTTTGTTTGATGGTAGCGGAATTTAACACCGCACCATCAGCTTGAATCAAACCAGAATCTTTTGGGAGGTTGGGTTGAGAGGTCACGGGAACATCGGTGGCTCTGAGTTTAGTACGAATTTGTTCGGGAGTTAGGCTACCAGGACCTCCAGCCCGTTGTAACATTAAAGCAATAGTTGCTGCCACACCAGGAGCAGATGCTGAAGTACCAAAAAACTGTTCAAATAATGGAACGGAAGTACTTACACCATCGAGTCCAATGATATCGGGTTTGTCACGGATTTGAGGGGAATCTAATTCTTTGCCATCAGGAGTGAAGAAAATCGGCGAGCCACCATTACTAGAGAAATCATTAACCTGTGCTGGTTTAGTGTTGAACTCTGGTGTTTTGTTAAATTCAGCAGCCCCCACGGCAATAGCACCTTCGGCGTTGGGATGACCGTAGACCGTGCCTCCTGGAGTAGCACCAGGCTTGTCATTGACGTATTCATAAGTTAGATCGAAATTTCTAGATAAATCGAGCCACTTAATAAAGCCTGGATCGGGGTCGGCAGAGGCGGTTTTTTTTGAGATCGCTAAATAAACAGTTTCACCCTTCTCCACAGCACTACTAGTTATCACTGCCAGAGATGGATCGTTTGCACTATCAGGAGTTAAAAACTGTGAAGCACTTACGATCTGACCACCTTCGCC
This sequence comes from Hyella patelloides LEGE 07179, assembly GCF_900659865.1. Lineage (GTDB taxonomy): Bacteria > Cyanobacteriota > Cyanobacteriia > Cyanobacteriales > Xenococcaceae > Hyella > Hyella patelloides. The sequence continues at coordinate 2,785 of NZ_LR214387.1, read as the reverse complement.
TGGAAGTTGAGGACGGTCAAGCATAAATACTTGAAAATCCGTCGCTGCCTCTCCAAATTTTTGCTGCCATTGGAACTGTAAAAAAATTTGGGTAGCATCTTCACCCGTAAACTTTATGCTTTGAAACAAATCGACACCCGAACCTGGATCAAAATCATGAAGTTGATATTCAATTCCTCGGTAGTCAAAGGTTTTACTGCCTCGGAAAGGACTTTGATAGGAGTTGTTGCCATCATTTCCTGCCGAGGAAACATAGGTAATTCCCTGACGAGCCAACTTATTGACTTTTTGAGCTGCAATCCCATCTTGAAAAAAAGGCGTGTAAGTGCCAAAATCATCTACAATCACGTCGGCACCAGCATCTGCCAGTGCTTGAATCGCATCTGCCAGAGTTTGGTCTGTTACGCTACCTTCAGAATCAATAACGCTGTGAAATAATAGTTCAGAATCAGGAGCCGTATCGTGAATAATCTGAGCCATGGCACGTCCTTCATCAATGGTAAAAAATTCTTCTGGTGCCTCTTGAAGAATATTCACTGGCTGAGTTTTACCAAAAGGATTGTTGACTCCAGGTAGTTCGCCGTTTTTGATATCCTGGTTTAGCTGCTCAAAAGCATCAAAACTGTCGGAAATCACCCCGATCTTGATTCCCTCACCATTGAGTCCAAACAGTTTCCGCGCTACATCGGAACGCATTGCGCGATCGCCCTCACTGACTATAGGTTCGCTGTTACCCTCCTCTGGATTTTCCTCTTCTGGTTCGGAGCCATTATCTGGGGACTCATCATTTTCTAACTCCTCCTCTGTCTCTGGAGGTTCTGAATTATTGGAGGGTTTTGCTTGTCGAGGATTGGGTAGGGAGATAACATCATCGGCAGTGATTTGAGATGGGGAAATTCCCAGCAGAGTAGCGTTTTCACCTTCTGGCAGTTTAATTATCGTATCCTGCTTTTGTCGCTGAAGTTTCAGGTCGCTAAATTTTACTCCTACAGGTAGGACTAGATTATCTTTGCCCAGTTGAAAATCGGCAATTGTTACTTTCCCCTTGCCATCGAAGAAAAATTTATCGACACCGCCACCGCCAATTAGGCGATCGCTACCTACGCCACCGCTTAAAAAGTCATCTCCTGCGCCACCACGCAGAGTGTCGTTACCCAATTCTCCTTGTAGATAGTCATTGCCTTGATTACCGTTAAGGAGATCGTCTCCATTGCCCCCAAACAGCACATCAAAGCCTTTGTTACCTCTAATGCGATCGTTACCTCCCAAGCCATAAAGGTTATCAGCTGTGGCTTTTCCTTGAAGCTTGTCATCTTTGCCTGTACCTCGGATTTGAGTTGAGGATGATTGTAGCACTGCACCATTAGCTTGCAAAAAGCCTGTATCTTGAGGGAGGTTTGGTTGAGGAATAACGGGAATATCAGTTTGTTGAAGAATCTCGCGAATCTGTTGTGGTGTCAGACTGTTGCCTCCTCCCGCCCGTTGCAGCATTAGGGCAATTGCTCCTACGGTATGGGCTGCTGCTGATAGGGTGGATTCCCGCATATCAAGATAATCGGCAGTTGCTTGATTAGATTCTCCTGTTGGTGCAATGATATCGGGTTTGGAAGGGATTTCTGGGTTTTCTAAGGGATTGCCTTCAGGGTCAAAGGCAATGGTAGAACCACCGTTATCAGAGAAGGGCTTTACTGAGACTGAACCATCAGTTAGATTCAATTCTCCTGCTCCTGCTGTAATCGCTCCTTTGGCATTAGCAGTTCCATGAATGCTGTTAGCTCCCACTGCACCAGGTTCGTTATCAACATATTCAAAAAATGTTTTGCCAAATCCTTCTATTTCAGGAGAAGCGTTAATCCATTTGATTACGTCGGGCTGTTGATTATCTATACTTTTAGTGTCAGTATTTTGCTGCTTAATCAGCATCAGATAAGCTGTTTGAGCTTCTCCATTTTGGTAACTTAGATAAGTAGATGGTTTGTCTGTATCACTATTACTAACAAATGAACTAGCTAAGATTTTGCTACCTTGCCCTGGTAACAACGGTTTGTCTACTAACAATATCTGATAATCAGAGGTGACATTATTTGGAGATTGCTGCCACTGTAATATCATCCGCATACGAGCATTAGGTTCAAGCTCGACCTTTTGAAAAGAATCGATTTCTTTTCCTAGATCGAAGTCATGGGCTTCATAGGTGATGCCTCGCAGAGAGAAAGTTTCGCCAGCCCGAAACTGGCTTTCATAGGCTTGATTTCTCTTATCTCCAGCGGGAGTAACCACAGTCACACCCTGTTCTACTGCTTTGTTAATAGCCTGTGCTGCCTTAGTATCTTGAAATAACAATGTATTTTCACGTGGTCGATCGATACGTGGATCGACCATAATTGCATTAGCTCCTGCTTTGACCATCGCTTCTATTGCTTGAGCTAATTCTTCATCTCGATCTGCGCCAGACCCAAAGTCAGAAATATTGTATGAGTGAAATAAAAGCTCTGCACCTGGGGCTACATCGTGAATAATCTTGAGTAATTCACGACCAAAATCCAACTGAAACCCGAATGTTGATTCTTTTAAAACCTGAACTGGATTGGTGAAGCCGTTGGGATTTTGCTTACCTGGTAACTCACGGTTCGCTCAATTTAAAAATGGTCGAGCAAATAAAGACGATGAAATCAAGTCACAGTAATAATTAGAGCGATTGGAGTCAATTAGGAACTAGCTGGGGAACAAGATAAATCGATTCAGGAATGTTCATCAAATTTAAAATTTGTCTTTGAAGGGAATT
>NZ_LR214386.1 GCF_900659865.1 Hyella patelloides LEGE 07179 | reverse complement strand
GGGGGGACGGGGTTCACAAGCTGGGCGGGAGACCCGCCCAGACGACCCCTCACTTTTCTGGTTTTATGTTTTGTCTCTCACAGTTAACTGTGGTTTGTTGAAGTCCCCCCATCCCCGCGCTCGTCATATACAGATAGGTATTTTCAAGTGCGACATTTTAAAATTATGAAAATTTTATCGATTGAATGTGCGGATTGATTTTTTATTAGTAAATAGCTCGTAAATCGCTTTCTGTATAAGAGTTACAAAATTGAAAAAATACAAAAGTTTTCGGAGTCTGACAAAAGAGGGATATCTAGCTAGTGCGCGAGAATTAGTATTAGTTCGGAGCTTTTGAGCTTTTAAGCTCGCTTGCTTTTTAAAATTTGATTGTTGTGGATGACGAGTATGAAAAGCGCGGTAAATAACAGTTAATATTATTACCTCCTAACAAGCTACCTTTTTATCACCAAGGTATTAAAGCTAAAATGCTTATTCAATCTGCTTTTTAACTTGGTTGTTATCTAGCGAACTTCGAGGTAGTAATAAGTTTAATAGCACTCCGATGATGCTAGATAGTCCAATTCCTTCTAGAGCGAATGTTCCAGCACTAATGCTCATTCCGCCGACACCTAAGATTAAGATTGCACTAACAATTGCTATATTGCGGGGTTGTAATAGATCGTCTCTAGCTTGAATCATACTGTTGATACCAATAACTACGATAGTGCCAAACAGAACAATTAAAATACCACCCATTACGGGAACGGGAATAGTTTGTATGATAGCTCCCAATTTTCCGCAAAATGATAGTGTAATTGCAGTCAATGCTGCCCAAGTCATAATTCCTGGGTTGAAAGCTTGAGTTAAAGCCACTGCTCCTGTAACCTCGGAATAAGTAGTGTTAGGTGGTCCTCCTAAAAATGCAGCCAAAGTTGTCGCTAAACCATCTCCTAAGAGGGTTCGATGTATCCCTGGATCGCGCAGATAGTTATTTCCCGTCACCGAACCAATTGCTAGCACGTCTCCAATATGTTCTATCGCAGGAGCGATCGCAACTGGTAAGATAAAGAGAATTGCTGGTAGATGAAAACTTGGTACGGTGAAGCTAGGAATCTGCAACCAGGTAGCTTGTCCAACGGCACTAAAATCTACCAAACCAAAGGGTAAAGATACTAGATAGCCTGCAACAATACCAAATAAAATCGCAATTAACTTCAAGAAACCACGAGCCAAAATCGCAGCTAGCATAGTTGCTAAAAGAGAAACGGTAGCGATCGCTATCACGATCGCTCTACTATATCCTTCCCCCGCTTCCGAAGCCATTGCCACTGCGATGGGAGCTAAACTTAAACCAATAACCATAATTACTGGCCCAGTTACGATAGCTGGTAAAATTCGCGAAATAATTGCCGAACCACGCCAAAAAACAATTAGGCTCAAAACCAGATATAGTACTCCAGCAACAGCAAGTCCTGATAAGGTTTCAGCTAAACCAAACTTCTCAACGCTCAAAGTAATAGGTGCGATAAAAGCAAAAGAAGATGCTAGATAAACAGGAACTTTACCCCCTGTAACTAATTGAAAGCATAAAGTTCCCAATCCAGAGGTAAACAGAGCAACATTAGGGTCTAATCCCGCTAAAATTGGCACTAATACCAAAGCTCCAAAAGCTACAAAAAGCATTTGTACGCCCACTAAAAAATCTCGAATCCGAAATTTATAAGTCGTAGCCAAAACAGTTGTATCTTCACTCGCTTCTGATGAAATATCTCGAAATTTAGTCATTGATTATTATTTGATGAGCAGAACAAAAAGTTTTACGGCTCTCCCCTATATGTGATAATAAGTTTTACTTATTACAATAAGCAAGCTAATAGTTTCGCTCCTCAAATCAGAATCTATATTCAGCCATTAAGTAAAAACGAAATCACTTGCATTTAAATCAGTTACTTGGGTATCCAAGAGTATTGCTAAATCTTGACCCAAAGCATTAATAATAGTGTTACTACCGTCTTGAATCAAATTCAACTGGTCAAACCCCAGAGTTGTATTGGCAAAACCAATGACATCTTCAGTGGAAACAAAGTCAGTAATCGTATTCTCTTGACTGGGTAAATCAAGGGTGTCTGTAACTAACCAGAATTGATCGCTATCGCCTGTTCCTCCAGTGATAATATTATTACCTTCCCCCGAACCCAAAAAGAGGAGATCGCTACCAGAACCAGCAATAATGCGATGATTACTTCCTCCAAACAGGGTATCGTCACCACTACCCAAATCTACACGACTTAATTTCCCTCCAGGGGCAAAAGTAATATCTACAGTATCATCACCACTACCTGTAAAGAGAATCTGGTTGTTTCCGACAAATTCTTTGTCATCGGGAATTGCTGCATCAAAAAAGTCAGCTTCCGCACTACCAAACACTGTTTCTATTTCTTCTGGTAACGGTTCAGACCTTTCTACGGTTTGCACAACTCTACTACTACGGGGTGTCTCAATTCCCGACGAACCAGATTGAATATCGAGGTCTACCGTAATTGAATCTAAGACCTCATCGAGATTATATTCAATGCCAAAAGGAGTGGGGATGGGCTCACTAATCAAACTGGTTACCAGATTTTTATTGAGAATTTCCCAGAAGTCAGTTTCATTTTCATAGTTAACTAGAAAATCTGTAATATAGTCACGGATGGGAACAAAGTCGGGGTATTCCAAAGGGTCTTCCGTACCAATACCATCTTTGAGGTCTAAATCCACCGCCAGATCGATTACGGCTTCACCTTGATGTTCGATTTCATAATCGAGTAGTTGGAAAGAGAAAGTCTCCTCTAAAGCAAGTGCCTCAAGTTGAGGAGTTGCCACTGCCATAGTACTACGGGGTGTCTCAATTCCCGACGAACCAGATTGCACATCGAGGTCTACCGTAATCGAATCTAAGACCTCATCGAGATTATATTCAATGCCAAAAGGAGTGGGTATAGGCTCGCTCAACAGACTGGTTACCAGATTTTTATTGAGAATTTCCCAGAAGTCAGTTTCATTTTCGGTAATCTCACCAAAAGGAAAAGGTAAAGCTGCACAGTTTTCCATTGTTAAAAAGGGAACATCTGGCTCTGTAACTACTTGTTTGCTATTGTCAAACAAGCCTGTAAACCAATCAACAGCCCGATCTACTTGTTCTCTTGATGTTAGGGTAACTGCTTGAGCTTGGGAAGACAAGATAACTGAGGTGAACAGAGCAGTTAAGATACTTCTGGGAAATAATTTCATGCTGTTTTCGAGAAAAAGTGATTAAGTGGGGTTTACAGAAAAAGTTCTTGGATGAAGTTTAGGAGTAGGGGCTTGGCATTGCCAAGCCCGTAAAGTAGTCAGGAAATTTTAATTGATATAACACTTTTTAACCTGGTTGATTTTAATCATGTCCGTTTGCTTACTATGGTGATTAAAAAAAAGGAATAGAGAACACCTTAACAGCTAACAGCCTATTATTTGGTTTCTTGAAATCAAAAGTAAATTTATTCAAAATAAAATTGGTCGAACTGGTATTAATTGATTAATAATTAAACTAAGAAGACCGGGATTTGCTTTTCAGACAATAGATGCTGGAACTAGCTATTATTACCAAGCTAAAAAGAGTAGAAGGTTCGGGAATTGTCGTACCGTTACTGATACTCACTGTATTGATGCCAATAGCTCGATTTGGCACAGAAGAACTATAAACGAGCCGAGAAATATTAGCTTCTTCACTGACTACACCCAAAAATAGAGCCGAGTTATCTAATGCTAATGAAGAAGTACCTGGTACGGAAAAGCTGTCTAATAAATTGCCTCCATCGTCAAAAGCAGAAACCGAAGCAGTAAAAGAAAGAGTATCGTCTACAGCAATCTGAGTTCCTGCGCCAGTTACAGGAGTGGTAAAGTCAATTGTTATTGGACCTGGATTGCCAGGAGAAGGAAAAAAGCGAAAATCGGCTCCAGTAAATAAGAGAAAATCGCCATCAGCAAAGTTTGTAGGAATGCCTTCGGGTGGAAAGCCAGTTTGAAAGATAAAAGGTGGACTAATGGCTGGATCGTTACTAGGAGGAATAGCAAAATTTAGTTCTAAACCATTTTCTGAGGTAGCAGAAAAAGTATTGGGTAAAAAGGAATCGGGAGTAGGGGGCGCAACAGGGTCGAATACTCGCCCTAGACTGGCAAAATCTAGGCGATCGCTAGTTCTTAACGTCGAACGGTCTGTAACCAGTGTTAAAGCTTTTACGGGAGCAGCGATCGCTAAAGAAGAAGCTGTTACTACTGTTCCCATAACCGCTACGGCTAGATTATTGAGAGAAAAATTAATGGATCGAGTCATAAATGGAAGCTCACTTATTTGTGTTGCTACTAAATATTTACAAGAATAATGGCGGTAGGATAGTATTTTTGTGATTTTTTGTAATGCGTAATAATTATAGAAAGCAATTATGCGATCGCCATTATTTCAGCACCCTTGAAAGACATCAATTTTAATTTTCTCTAGCAAAATACTCGGCTAATTTTTCTGGTTCTAAAGCGGTGGTGTAATGTTTTGCCAACTCTGGAGTTGCTAGTTCGAGTAACACGGCATTTTCCACCCAAAACTCAATTACATCAAAGTAACCGCGACTACAACGCAAGCATCGCCATTGTTCGCGCTTGGCAATAGATTCGATTTGGGACTGGTCAAGCGGTATAGAAATAGCAGCGTGAGTAGCAATAAATTGCTTAGAAGAATTTTGATTTTGGTTTTGGTTATTGGTTGATCCCCTTCTCCTGGAATCATTTCTGTGCCAATAGGATAGACTTCAATCAAAGTCCCATACTTATCAGCAGCAAATGCTACATAACTGTCTGAATGAGATGAAAAAGGAGCAGAATAACCATTAAACAGTTCGGCTAACACTTCAGCAACGTGAAGTGGGTTTTTAGCAGGGAGAGAAATGTGATGAATCATGGTTTTTTAACACCTATTAAACTGTTAGATCTTTAATTTAATCTTTTCAAGGACTGGAGTTTAGACTAAGTAGATTGAATATTTAGTCAATGCAATAAATAAATAGATTCAGAAAATCAACTTGATTGATTGGAAAATGGGAACTCCTTAAGCTGATTTATTCTCTTCTTTCGCTTTTT
>NZ_LR214385.1 GCF_900659865.1 Hyella patelloides LEGE 07179 | reverse complement strand
TACAGTCAAGCCACTGTCTACAATGGCAATAGTTTCTCCTTCAAAAATAGGATTTAAATCAACGTCTGCATTACTGCCATTCAAGTCTAGGGTTAAGTAGGCATTGCCAAATACTACATAGCTTTTGCCAGCAGAAGTTAGATCGGGTTCGACATCTCCACTCTCTGCACCGATAATTAGGTCATCAACGCCATCGTTGTTAATATCTCCTGCTCCACTAACAGAAACCCCAAAGCTTTCATTGTCATCAATGCCCCTTAAAACAAGACCTTGACTACTATCTATAGTATTGACGTTGAGGCTGGGACTAAATCCATCGTTTGAGCCAAAGATGACATAGTTTTCTATCGCATCACCCAATGAACCAACAATCACGTCATCAATGCCATCTCCATTAAAATCTCCTGCTCCACCAACAGAACTACCAGAGAAATCATTTTGGCTCAGACCATTAATTACAAAACCATTACTACCATCAATAGTGGTCAAATCAAAATTGGCATTAAATCCTGTTGCAGAGCCGAATATGACATAACTAGATTCAGAAGCTCTAATGATAAGATCGTCAATACCATCGGCGTTAATGTCCCCCGCACTGCTAACCGAACTACCTAAATCTCGATTTGTTTCAACTCCATTAAGCGCAAATCCGTTATTACCATCCAGTAAAGATAAATCAAATTCAGCACTAAATTCACTTTCCGAGCCAAATACTACATAGCTTTGATCTAGTTCGTCATGGTTATCTCCACCAATAATTAAGTCGTCGATGCCATCCCCATTAACATCACCTGCTTCACTAACAGAACTTAAAAAGTTGTTACTCAAAAAAGTAAATCCGTTATTGCCATCTAAGGAAGATAAGTCAAATTCGGCAGCAAATCCATTTTCAGCACCAAAGACTACAGCACTCTTTTCTGATGAGCCAACAATAATGTCATCAAACCCATCATTATTAATATCTCCTGCTCCACTAACAGACTTACCAAGATTGGATTCAAAGCCAGAGATTGCAAAGCCGTTATTGCCATCTAAGGAAGATAAGTCAAATTCAGCAGCAAATCCGCTTTCCGCACCAAACACCACATAACTTTTACCTTGTTGGTTATCGCCTCCAGTGTATGCACCGATGATAATGTCATTCAAACCATCCCCATTAACATCTCCAGCACTGTTAACCGAACTTCCAGAGCGATCGCCAGGAAGACCGTTGAGAGCAAAACCATTGCTACCATTCAAATCATCTAAGTGAAAATCCGCAGCAAATTCATTACTTGAGCCAAATAGAACATAGCTTTGTCCAGTAATACCACCATCGTAGTTAACAAATTTTGCCCCAACAATTACATCGTCAATGCCATCACCGTTAAAGTCCCCTGCACTACTGACCGAACTACCAGACCTACCAGATGGGTCGATCCCGTTAATCACAAATCCGTTACTACCATCAAGATCGGCAATATTGAAACCTCCCTGTAAATTAAGGGTAGTTGTTGCCACAACGCTTTCTTTTGGTGATTCAGCATCATCTGTAATGACAAACTCAATCAGACGAGCTTCTGAATTAGGCGAATCGGCACTATTGTTATAAGTAACTGTTTGGAGAACCTGCTCGTAGTTAGCGATCGCATCAGTTCCAGTTAAACTAAGAGTTCCAGTTTGGCGATCGTAACTGGCTGTAATATTAGTATTGCTAGTGTCAACAGTTAATACTTCTGCTTCACCATCCAGAAAATTGGTAATTGTTACCCTTGCACTGGAAAGATTTGGAGAATCAGGGTCGGATAAAGTTAAATTGACTCCCACAATGGGAACAGGACTACCACTGAAATAGGCAGTAAAATTACTGTCTGGTTCGCGATTATCTAAATCTATTTGGGGCGCAAATCCATCAGCTTGACCAAAAATAACATAGCTGCTGTTAGTGTGAGATGAGCCAATAATTAGATCGTCAACACCATCGTTATTAATATCCCCTGCTTCACTTACCGAGTCCCCGTAAAATTCTCTACCATAGCCATCACTGCTGAGTGCGGGAATAAAACCTTGATTACCATCAAAATCTGAATCAGTCAGAACAGGGGCAAATTGCTCTGATTTCCCAAATAAAACGAAGGGCGATGGGGTGCCAAAATTGTCACCATGGCTAAAATGACCCAGAATGAGATCGTTGAAGCCATCTCCGTTGATATCTCCCGCACCACTAACCGAAACTCCGCTTAGAGAATCGATGGTAAAGCCGTTGTTACCATCAAGAGCGGATACATCCAAGCTGGAATTGAATGCTTCAGCTTGACCAAAAACTACATAGGTTGCACTAAAATTACGACTGTGAACTCCTCCATAAGCAGCCCCAATAATTAAGTCATCAAAGCCATCTCCGTTAATATCTCCCGCACCACTAACCGAAAACCCCGAACTTTCAGGAAGATTGATTACATCTTCACCGTTAATCGCAAAACCATTACTACCATCGAGATTAGCTAACTCAAAACTGCCATCTGAGCCAACCTCTGTCCCGCCAAAAACTACATAACTCGCTCCTTCGGTCGTATTATAATAGCCTTCGCTTTCCACAGGATCGGCATTAGGCGCGCCAACGATCGCATCATCAAAGCCATCTCCGTTAACATCCCCCGCACCACTAACCGAAAAACCAGAGGTATCTCCCCCATCTACTCCCTGAATTACAAAGCCATTACTGCCATCTATTATTGTTAAATCAATGTCGGCAGCAAATCCATCAGCTTGACCAAAAATAAGATAACTGTTACCGCCATATTCATCCTGATAATTGTAACTAGGTGCGCCAACGATCACATCATCAAAGCCATCTCTATTAAAATCCCCCACACCACTAACAGACTTGCCTAGGCGATCGCCAAAATTAATTCCAGAAAGCAAAAAACCGTTACTACCATCTAAATCAGCTAAATCAACAATGCTGTTAAAACCGCTATCATTACCAAAAAACAGATAACTCGCACCTCGACGGTCATTGACGTTATCGCCGTAAATATCTTCAACGATCTCTCCAGCAGAAGGCGCACCAATAATCAGATCTGCTATACCGTCGCCGTTAACATCTCCTGCATCGCTTACAGAAGAACCCGTACCATCTTCAGTATTTACCCCTTGAAGAATAAAGCCATTACTGCCATCTAATGCCGATAACTCGAAGTTAGTAGAAAATTCATTCTGACCGAAAACTACGTAAGCTGCTCCTGTAAAAGGGCGATCGTCTGTATCGTCTCTCCTCGGCGCACCAATAATCAGATCGTTAATACCATCACTATTAATATCACCTAGCTGACTAACTGAGCTACCCAATAGCTCATTTTCTTGCTGACCATTGATAATAAAACCATTTTCTCCATCTATTAGAGAGAGATCGAAAAATGCTTGAGCCATACCATATCTCCCTGCTATTTTTTAAAATACTTTGGTAAATAGCAACCCTCAAAAATTTATTTTTATTTATTTGTTACGAATTGATACAACAAAAAGACTTTTATCCTAAATTTTAAATCAAAAATTAATATTTGTTTCAGATATGGTTAACTCGAAGAGAATATGCTAGATAACAAGCTAAAAATTCTCTTTAGATGCAACAATAATAAGCCCTTTGAAGCTCTTATCTACTATAATTATAACTTGTAATTTTATGATTAAAAACTTTAAAAATGTCCCATCACATACCAGAATCAATACTCTGGTCAAAAAACTATGCGACTTGGCAAAAGGGATCGCATTACAGTATATCTACTAAAGATGTCTATTGTTCGGGATTTTGTACTGTTCCCATAAAAATAATCGCTCCTGTTTCATTATCTTGAATAGTGTAGAAAAAGGGACGATCTACAGTCATATTAAAAGGAGTAGTAACTGAGGTAATAACTGCTCCAACAGATGTAGTTGCTGCTGCTTCTGTACCTTCTTCATTGACTTCAATTACTGCTTTGTGTTTTACCTCGTCAATAGCAACAGAATCATCACTTAAATTAGAGAAATTTGCTTGAGAAGGATCGAACATTGTTGATGCACCCAATTGTTGCAAAATACTATTAAGATTAGTTTCATATTCTTGTTTAAAGCGAGGAAATTGAATTTTTCCTTCTTTGAGTCTCATTTGTTGTAACCAAGAAGCCAAATCTTCACTATTCAGTAATCCCAAAAATTCTGTCAAGTTAGAACTTTTTTTAGGTAGAAAAATATTCATGCTCAAACTACCCGAACCATAAGGCAGATTAACTAATTGAAAATTTGGGTTTTCATAATACTTATATCCACCAAAATTGAACATTAAAGGATGCTGTTTAACGTTTCCATCTGCTAAATAAAAATTTTGTTTTTTAGTTGCTTCAGGATTAAATTTATTTTGCCATTGCCCTTTAAAATAGATCGCATTAATTAAAAATAAAGCTTGGTCTGGGCTAATTTTATCGATTATTTCAGTAATTTTATTTTCTGTATTTTCAGCAACCCAACTATTAATAATATTGACAGAATCTGGGCTAGTAAAATCTAATTCTTGGATAGTAGTATCGTAATAATTTTTGTTAATATCCAAAAAAGATTGTTCTATAGAGAAATTCAGTTTAGACCATAAAGAATTTGCGATCGCAATTTGAACTTCCGAATCACTATTTTCTAATTCTTGAGTCAGTAATTTATTCCCTTGATTCACTTCTTCAAGACTCATGTCGATCGCTTCTAGCACAGAACTTAATTCTTTTTGAGTAGTGTCATCTGCACCATTGTAAAGCATGGACAGAGCAACTCCCACAGAAAGAGGAGAAATAAAAGTATTCGCTTCAGGATTTTGTTTAACAACTTCTTGAAATAAATTCAGACCAAATTTTGTTTGGCTAGCAATAATTTTAGTTAATTCTGATGAGTCTGATGTAGAGATTTGATTTGATTTCATATTATTAGGCTGAGAAGTAGGCAGTTTGGCAATTTGTTTTGTAGCTTCGTCAAGAGAAACGGCTCGATCTCGATTTAAAACACCAGCAGTAATTACCAATAATATTCCTAGGGATAATACTTTTTTGATCGACATAATTTTTTGCCCACACTTCACTCTAAATATTGACTCAGCACTCTATTATATTGAGGACTGATTTGAATAAAAAAGGTTTCCTTCAAAAATTTGCACGCTAAAAGTATCTTCCCCTTAGACATCTATGCTACTCCCAAGAAACTATCAACATCATGACCAATTAAATTACCTTGAAAAGCTAATAGCTCTAAGCTAATAGCTTTAAGCTATTGAGTTTAAGGCTCCGACCTTGATGGTCGTCTACAATCAGGTTGAGTCCTTAGCTCTATCTGATTGGCTCAAACGCTTACAG
>NZ_LR214384.1 GCF_900659865.1 Hyella patelloides LEGE 07179 | reverse complement strand
TGTCTAGATAAGCTCCCAGACTATTGACTTTAATTTTGATTTCTGGATTCATGGGGTAAAGCTGTGCGCGTTAAATATGGTCAGAATCGACAAGCCGAACATCTTGGCGTTTAACCCAAAAAGGTTCGTAGGTTGTTTGTTTGTCTAAGGTAGTTAATGCCAGGCGGTTATTTTCGATGGATGCAATTTGAAAAACGGCACATTCAGAGGGGGTTTCGGCGAAGTCAATAACTCGCACTTTGTCCCCAAGAGAAATCTGACGAGTGCAGGGAGAGGGACTTATCTGATTTATGTTGAGTTCCATTTTTGTCACTATGGGTGCTTGATAATAAGGTGGATGTCATTCAATTAATTGATAGTCCTTGGAAGTCGATTCACCAAGGACTTTTTGTGAGAGAGATTAGAATTCGCCGATTGGGTTAATGATGTCAGCTTGGTCGTAGTGGCAAATTTCGTTTTCAGCTACCCATATTTGGCTGAGGAGGGCTTGCTCTGTAGTGGCTAGTCGATAGTACCAATCAGTCTGATTGAGAAAGGTTTTGGTGTTTTGATATCGATTTGGATTGTAACGCTTTCCAACGACGATGAAAGTTGACCATTGGCTATGGTCTAAAGTTGAGTCGATGAGCTTAACTAGGCTTCCTACTTCGTGTTCGGAGCGGAGAAGGTCTTCTTCGTTTGGGATGTTTAGCCGACAATCTTGTGTAAAAGGATGATGAGAGAAAGAAACACAATTAAATTGTTCACACCAACCTCGACTTCGGTTTTCTTTTTCTTGATAATCGTGAAATTGAGGACAATTAGAACAATTAGTCGGTACTTGCGTTGTTTTTACTGTACTTTGTGTCATGATTAGAATTAAGAATTTATTTGTGAGGAGAGCAAAGGTAAGAAGCTTGCTCTCCTTTTTATTTGTTTGTAGTCAGTCAAAGAGACTAGAAAGAAAGATTGCTTCGTGGAGACTGACTCTCAATGATTCATGCACTCTTGAAGTTGAAAAGGAATCAGTATTTAGTTGTCAAGGTTCTGTGTTTGGTTCTACAAGCCAACCGTTCTTATTTTTTCATCCCGTTTTGCGCTGGCTTGATTGCTTGTTAATAAGTTTATTATTACACGTTTGACTTGTAAAGTAAAGGTCTAAATTGTAAAAAATAGGTTATACTTGGAAAGATAAGATTAGAAGTGAGGTTTATAAAATATGGTCAAGACTTTGATTAGATGGAATCTAATTGATGTGATGGAAACTCACAAAATTAACGCAGGCGATTTAGCCCAAAAAATGAATGTTAGTAAAAATGCGATTTCTAACTTACGAAGTACCAAAATGCCTAGATTGACAGAAGAAAGACTCAACCAGCTTTTGCTATGCCTGAATTGTTTAAGACGGAAAGATTCACCAGTAATAGAACCAAAAGACCTAATTGGTTTTTCTCTGACCCCTGAAGAATTGGATTTTATTCAAGCTGGAGTAATGATATGACAACTAATAGAGAAGTTTATGAAGGGAAGATACTAGAAACCCTGATTAAAAATTCGGAGAGGCTAGCGGTAATTGAGAATAAAGTTGACCATCTGGAAACTAAATTAGACGATCGTTTTGATCGCCTAGATGCCAAACTAAATTGGTTATTTGGCGCAGTGTTTGCTGTGAGTGCTGGAATCTTAGCTACTTTATATGTTCAGCCAATTTTAAACGCACTGAGCTAAAGAAGATTGCCTGAAGATATATCATTCAATTGTTTGAGTAGCCAAAGCGACCGCTTCATCCCGACCAAGAGAATAGCGATCGCATCTTGAAACTGAATCTCTCTAGAAAAAGAATCAGCCAATGTCTAATCTATCAATTTTTGAGTTTGAAAGTCAGCAAGTAAGATTTGTGGGAACAGCCGAGAAGCCAGAATGGGTAGCGGTAGACCTGTGCAAAATACTAGGAATCAAGAATGTTTCCGATACGTTAGCTAAATTTGATGAAGAAGAAAAGGGTGTAGTTACTATCGATACCCTTGGTGGAGAACAATCACTGCTAACATTGACTGAGCCTGGATTGTATCGTTTAATTTTCAAGTCTCGTAAGGATGTAGCCAAAAGGTTTCAACGTTGGATATTCCATGAAGTATTACCTTCCATCAGAAAAACGGGTAGTTATTCTTTAGCTGAAAAATCACCCTCTATCCCTGCTTTACCCACAGCCAGAGAAGAATTAGAAACTATCAGACTGGGGATGGATTTATTTGTGGAATTGGGAGGGTGTGATGACAGAACAAAAATACTGCTCAAAGACCAAGTACGCAATATCTTATTAGCGGAAAAACTTCAGCCATCTCTAACTTCAAGTAAACCAGAGCCAAACCAAAGATTGGAATATCCTGTCTCAGACAGAGCGATCGCATTAGGATATCGTCCAAATAACAAGCAATTACAGCAAATCGGAAAACAAGCAAGCTTGCTGTACTTTGACAAACACGGCAGGAAGCCAGTGCAGAGAGAGCAGTTTGTCGGCGGTACAACCAGGATGGTCAACGTCTATAGCGAAGATGATGTGGATTTATTGGATTTCGCCATATTAAGAGTGATGGGCGACTCCTAGAAGGTTTGCCATTTTTGAAGAAAAAATCAATGAGCCATTTTGTAGTATGCAAGTAGGATAGCACTTCATGAGAAATAGTATACCAGTATTATTAGTCAAAATCACCCAAGAGCAAGAAATCGAGTCTTGGGAATCACCGATTGTCACAGTGTACAAAAATAGAGAGGGGGAATATTCGATAACAGAAGCGATGGCATTTTTAGAAAAAGCAGTCATCCAAGGCATTAGGGATTTGGAGTCGGGACAAGAAACATTTGTGTCGGGAAGAATTGAAATAGTACCTGCTCGCTCTAGAGTAAGACGAAGAAGAGGAGGTGCAGCATGAGCTTCCACAAGAGTTTCACTCTCTTCTCCAGCATTATTGGAATAGCCTCTGATAGAGAGATTGCAGGAGAAGGAGAATGAACAATATTTTAGCGATATCTCCAGGCAACACTCGCGCATTTGACATGGAAATAGCTTCAGCCTTGGGAGATATTAATTCCGCAGTCATAGTGCAACAGCTTCACTACTGGATGCAAAAAGAGGGTGTGGGGACTATTATCGAGGGAGTGAAGTATGTGTATAACACGTTTGAGAAATGGGTAAGAGAACAATTTCAATGGCTGAGTATCTGGCAATTCAGGAAATCAATGAACTTGCTGCGTCAACTAGAGATAGTCAAGGTGATCCGATACAAATCTCAAGAGTGGAATCAAACAAATTATTACAGTTTGGATTACGAGCGTCTAAGAGAAATCCTGAAACCCAAATCGCCTGAAACCATATCTAACTCCGATTTGTGGTCTAGCACAGATCGAGATGTGAATTCTCCACAGATCGAGGTGAGGGATTCTAAGCTCTCAAATATAGAAACAAAGAATACTACTCAGAAAAAAACAGCAAAGGCAAAGGAGTCAGAAAAGTTAAAATCTACCTCTGCTATTTCCAATTCCTTTGCTGCTGCTCAATTAAAAACTGTTTTAGAAGAAGAAAATCAAACCAAGAAAGAAATACACCAGAAACGGGAGTTAAATGGTCAAAAAAGCGAAAATCAACCGCAATTAGACAATGTTGAGCAAAAGTGTGTCCAAGAAAAAAATCTCGGCGCGTGTAGTATAAATGAAGTTAAAAAAGCTAAAGTGGTGAATCCTAAATGGAAATCGCTGATTGAAGAATTAGATAGTTTAGGAGTACCAGTAAACAAGACTCTAATCAACCTGGTGAAGATGTATGAAGAAGAACAAGTGAAGAATGCGATCGCTCTGTTAAAAATGAGGAAAAGAGAAAAGCACATACCCAACATGGCAGGATATTTTACGACTGCACTCAAAGGAGGATGGGCGAGTTCAAATTCTCTAGCAGAAAATAACCCAGAAGGAATAGACACTGCTTCAGTATTTAGACTGTGGTATGACCTAGCCAGAGAATTGGGCTATTGTTCGGGTCAAGAAATTAGAGACAATGAACAATGGGTGTTATTGTCGGGAAATTGGGAGAAGTGGGAGTCGGCGGTAAGTCGCGGATACAGCTTGGAATATCTCAAGGGAGTGATGAAGCGGAATAAAAATTAGAAGCAGCGATCTCACTATGCCTCAGCTTTGCTGAGATCGTGAAGTGCCAACCGAAAAAGCGATCGCTCTTTGAGGAGGATTTATGGATAATATCTGACCTGGGTGATCAGATATTATCACTAATGATCAAGTGAAAGTTTTCTCTGCCTATAAACCTCGGAATAGACTAATACCAATTCTTCTTCACTAGCAAAATAGATAGTACATTATTTCTTATTAGTAAAAAATACTATAACTCTTGCTAGACATACCTCCTGACTCCTGACTCCTGATATGCGAAGCGGTATCCGTGATAGACTCCTTGCTTGAACTAAGTCTCTTATTACTTTTGAGAAACGGTATTATCACTTTTTAGCTTTGAATGTTAGTTCGCGCGACTCCTAACTATTAAAGAAATGGGGTAAATCGTCAAAATCTTTCTTGACCGTTCGACAAAATTTTTTCCATTGAGCAATTGTCATTGTCGGCTCAGCTTTCCCTTTTTCCCAACGCCGAACAGTAGAAACCGCCACTTCTATCTCCCTAGCTAACTTTTCTTGAGATAATTTGACGTTTAATCTTAATCTTTTAAATGAAGAATTCGTTTCTGGAGACTGAAATTTTTGATGCTTTGTCATCGTACTCATCCCATAGATAGTACATTGATTTATTTGATTAAGCTTACGATTCTTCAGTGATAAATATGCCCAATAAGGTGGTGTCGCCAAAAGTTGAAAAGACAGAATAACCTTGTAGTAATTTTATTAAAGAGAGTAAAACAGGCAGTAACTAAGAGATTCCATGAGGAGGGGAGGTCAATGAATCATTCAGAGTTGCCAGCTCCCTTAACGGTGGATACTTGGGGCTTGCTGGTACTCCAAAACAGCTAAAGAAATAACCATCAAGCAAAGTGGAACAGAGAAGCCCGCTTCAGATGTAAAAATTCTGGAGGAAAAATTCCTAAAATGTGACCTTTTTTTAATGAATATTTAGTCAATCAAGAACGTTTGTTCGCTCTTCTTGAGAGAAATGATTGTAGAGGAAAAAGGTCAAAAAAAGAAATGAAGACAGTTTCGACTACTCCAAAATTTAGCCCAGAGCAAAAGGTTCATTTTTGGGGAGGAAAAGGCACAATTCTGTTTTGCCAGCCCAATGCAGGAGATTGGCTATCTGGAGTGGAAATGCCACGGGAAATTGAGCCTGATAGAGTAAGAATTGGCTCGGAAACCAGAGTTCTCATAGGTGAAAGTGAGCTAAAAACCGAATCTATCGCACGAATTCCCAGTAATTGAGGGAATACAGACCATCCTGAAGGGGCAATACTCAGCAATAGCTCTAACTATGAATGATTTGAGCGAAAATTTAAATTAGCAGTGCCAGGCTACGAGGCGATCTCGCTTTCAAACAAAAGAACTATTCGTATTGTCCGAGAAAATGCCAGTAGTCGTCAGAAGCTTCGTCATCATCTGACCCCCAGCTATGAGTCTCGTCCCAATGTGCGACTCGTTTCAGTCTAACTACAAGTAGTAACATATTTGGAGGAACGCTGAGGATATTTTCAGAACCTGGAAAATATAATAACTCTTGATTCATGTAGGTTAAATTCCTACCGA
>NZ_LR214383.1 GCF_900659865.1 Hyella patelloides LEGE 07179 | reverse complement strand
TAGATGAATATACAAAAGACTTAAAAACCTGGTTTAATCCCCCCATGCTACAACACACCCCCCTTGATAAGGGGGGCAGGGGGGATCGAATTCTCCTATACGGTTGTAACGTTGCTGCGGGAGATGCTGGTGCAGAATTTATCGCCAAGTTACGTAATTTTACTGATGCGGAAATTGCTGCCTCTACTACTCCCATTGGTAATGCAGCGAAAGGTGGCAATTGGGAATTAGATGTAGCAACCGATTATGGTCAATCTCGATTAGCTTTTACTGCCGAAACACAGCAAAATTATATTGGAGTTTTAACTACCATAAGTGGTAACGCTTTTTTAGACTTTAACAACGATGGTCAAAAACGTGCTACTGCTAGTGGAGATCGCGATGCGGAAGATGTAGGCATATCAGGGATTACAGTCACGGCATATTATTCTGATGGTAGTACAGCCACAACTACTACTGATTCTAATGGAGACTATACTCTAGATAATCCTAGCGATCTTGCAGCAAGAGTCGAGTTTACCAATGTGCCTCAAAGCTACGAGGCTACAGCTTTATCTAGCGCAGAGAGTACTACTGTTTCTAGTGTCTTTTTTGTTGATGACGGTACTGGCACAGATACTACTGCTAATTTAGGTTTATTTAATCCTAATTTTTACATAGCTGATGGTTTAGACCCTACATTAATTACCACCTGTTTTGTTCTTGGTTCCTTCTTTAATAGCACGGAAACTGCAATTGTCTCGGTTTTACATAGTGCTAGTGGTAACACTCCAACTAAATCTGCCCACGCAACTATCGGCGAAGTAGGGGCAGTTAATGGTTTGGCATACAGTGAAGAAACAGAAGATTTATTCCTTGGGGCATTTCAAAAACGTTTTGCTGATATAGGACCCCAGGGAAACGCTACTATCTACCGTGTCGATGGCACAACAGGAAACGTTTCTACCTTTATCAATCTTGAAGATTTTTTTGGGGCAAATATTGCAGGAGACTATTCCCACGGCAACAATCAAACCCAACAAGATTCAATTGATGGCAACATTGCCTGGGATGCAGACAAGGATGGCTTTGCTGCCACTACAAAAGTAGCTTTAGGAGATGTAGAAATCTCAGAAGATCGGCGCCTTTACTACAGGAAATTTCGGCGAGAATAACTTCACTTTAGATGCTGGTTTCAACGACACTACTTTGGACTACGGAGACGCACCAGATGCTTCCAGTGGTACGGGAGTCGGAAATTATCAAACTACAATAAGCGATGGTGGTGCCAGTCACATCATCACCGCAGATCTCAATTTAGGTACAGAAATTGATGCCGATACAGGTACGTTACAAAATACCACTGCCGATGCGGATGATACCGACAGCACGCCCAATGATGAAGATGGGGTCACTCTTTTTCCTACTCTCAGCACCGCTAACTCAGGAAATAATTACGCTGTTACCGTTAACTACGAGAACACGGGAGCAGATGCTACTTTAGTTGGCTGGATAGACTTTAATGCGGATGGTGTGTTTGACTCCACTGAGGCAGCTAGTGCAACAGTTACCAGTGCTAACTCTTCCCAAGTCCTAAATTGGACAATTCCCAGTGGTAGTAGTATCAAATCAGGAACAACCTATGCTCGCTTCCGTATTAGTCGCGATGGTCTCTTAAATACCAGTTACTCTACAGGAGCAGCTAGTGATGGAGAAGTAGAAGACTATCAACTCACTATTTTAGGCGGAACAGACTACGGTGATGCTCCCGATGATGGCGGAATCAATGGCAACTATGGCACAATCAGTGCCAATAACGGCGCAGCCCACACCATAGTAGATGGTTTGAGCATTGGCAATACCATAGATAGCGATGATGGTTCGCTTCAAAACAGTACAGCTACAGCAGATAACAGTGATGGTTTAAGCGATGAAGAAAGTATCACTTCTTTCCCCACTTTAGAAGTCGATGACAGTACTTATAGTATTACTGTTCCTGTAACTAATACAGTCGGCACAGCTAATTTAATTGGTTGGATTGATTTTGATGGCTCTGGTACTTTTGAATCTGATGAAGCAGTAAGTGCTACTGTTAATAATGGAGAAACCTCTGCAACTCTGACTTGGAATAGCATTCCAGGGGATATAACTGCGGGAGATACCTTTGCCCGTTTCCGCTTGAGTACAGATACTACTGGTTTTGATACCAGCACACCCACAGGTTTAGCAGATGACGGAGAAGTAGAAGATTATCAAATAACCATCGATCAGTTATTTGATTATGGTGATGCGCCTGATACTTCTAGCGGAACAGGTACAGGAGATTATCAAACTACCACTACCAACAGTGCAATTGATGCTCCCAATCATGCCATTACCCCAGGTTTGAGTTTAGGTGGCACTATAGATGCAGATGACGGTACATTGCAAAACCCCGATGCTTCTGCCGATGATAATAGCGACACTGGTTCGGTAGACGATGAAGATGGAGTAACCTTAACCAATAGTGGAATTTTTGAATCCGATGATGGTAGTTATAGCGTTACAGTCAATGTTACTAACACCAACAGTCAAAACGTTACAGTCGTCGGTTGGGTTGATTTTGACCAGTCGGGAACATTCGATGCCGATGAAGCCGTATCTGCTTCTGGTGTTTTAACAGGAGATCAAACCTTAACTTGGTCTAGTTTCCCAGATGATGTAGTTGCAGGAAATACTTTTGCTCGTTTCCGACTCAGTACAGATAGCACCTTGAGTGCCAGTACTCCCACAGGTTCAATGAGTGATGGAGAAATAGAAGATTATGAAGTAACTATTAACGGGGTAGACTACGGTGATGCTCCCGATACTGGTGCAGGTAATGGAGTAGGAAACTACGAGACTACATCTAGTGACGGTGGTGCAGCCCATAATATTATTACAGGGATCAGCTTGGGAAGTTCTGTAGATGCAGATAATGGTACTCTACAGAATACTGGAGCAACCGCAGATGACACTACTGATGGTAGCGATGATGAAGATAGCGTTACCTCTTTTGATGCTCTATCAGTTAATGATTCAGGTTCTACCTATTCCGTTACCGTTGATGTGAGTCACACTACAGGAGCTAATGCTAACTTAATCGGTTGGATAGATTTTGATGGAGATGGTCTGTTTGAATCCACAGAAGCATCCAATCTAGTTTCAGGAACTAATATTGACGGGACTCAAACCCTCAATTGGACTGTTCCCAGTGGAGCGGATATTCAAAGCGGTACGACCTATGTTCGTTTGCGACTCAGCGATGGTACTTTAAGCAGTAGCACTCCCATTGGTTTAATCGGTAACGGTGAGGTAGAAGATTACGCCATCACTATTGGTGGTGGTACGGATTTCGGTGATGCCCCTGATGCCAATTACAATACAGATGGAGTTGATAATCCAGCTTCTCACGAGATTGTTAGTGGTTTGAGTATTGGTGCCACGGTTGATAGTGAAAGTGACGGTGCGCCTGGAAGCAATGCAGATGGGGATGATACTCTTGGGACAAATGATGAAGACGGTGTCACTTTTGTCGATGGTACTGTAATTAGCACTAGCAATACTTCTTATAGCGCAGAAGTAATTGTTAATGCTCCTGATAGTATTACTACTACTCTTGCTAGTGATGATTTTAGTGCTGTCAATAACAACCCAGGTGCATTAACTGCCTATCAGGGAGGTAGTGGCTGGGCTAGTGATTGGGTTGCCTATGAAGATGTTAATGCTACTACTGGAGATGCTGATGCCGATGCAGGAAAAGTTCGAGTTAACGAGACTGCTGACAGTCTTGAAATTACCGATAATGGTCGAGCAGCAGAGAGAAAAATCGATCTTTCAGGTACTACGGATGATATTACTCTTAACTTTAATTATCAAGAGTTTGAAGATGGAGGAAATATCAACCCTGCTGACGATCCTTTAGAAATCTATATTTCTAATGATAATGGAGCAAACTTTACTTTAATTGAATCTTATACCGCAGCAGCTACTTCTCCCACCAGTGTTTCTCTTGATATCACTTCTAATATTACACGTAGTGCGGATACGATAATTCGTTTTCGCGTTCACCCAACTACTCTCAATGCAGAAATAGGCTACTCGATATTTGATGTTGATGTTACTGAAACCACTACTCCTGAAACTACTTTGGTTGGTTGGGTAGACTTGGATCGCGATGGTATTTTCCAACCTGATGAAGGAGTTAGTTTAGATACCACTGGCGGTTTGAACACTGATGGCGTAACAGCTAACACCCTAACTTGGACTGGTGTTGATACTCAAACTAGCGGTGTCACTCCTGGAGATACTTATGCTCGTTTCCGCCTCAGCACAGACAATAACTTAACTACTAGTACTCCTGATGATTCTGTTACTGATATTGGTGATGGTGAAGTTGAAGATTACAAGCTTACTATTGCTGAAGTAGACTATGGTGATGCTCCTGATACAGCTAGCAATACCAGCCCTGGTAATTATCAAACCACCGCCAGTGATGGTGGGGCTGCTCACGCTATTATCACTGGTTTAAATATTGGGGGAACAGTAGACGGCGAAGAAGGTACGTTGCAAAACATTGCTGCGGATGCTGATGATAACGATGGTTCTGGTTCTGATGATGAAAACGGCATTACTAGCTTCGATCCTATCTCAAAGAGTACTAACAGCTACAGTGTTGATGTCGCTGTTACGAATACTGTTGAAGACGCTACTTTAATTGGTTGGATTGATTTTGATGGTAATGGTGCATTTGAAGCAGATGAAGCTACTAGCATTTCCGTTCCACTCAATCCCACTTCTCCTGTAACTCTCGACTGGAGTAGTATTCCAGGAGGTGTTGTTAGCGGAACAACTTACGCTCGTTTCCGTCTCAGCACTGAATTCAACGGTATTACCATCGATGATACTACTTCTGTAGGAACAGTTGGCGATGGGGAAGTAGAAGACTATCTAATTAACATTGCAGGAGGGACAGATTACGGTGATGCTCCCGATGATGGTGGAACTAATGGTAACTACGGAACTACCAGTAGTAATAACGGCGCAGCCCATACCATTGTTGACGGTTTAACCATTGGCGAAACTATCGATGAAGATAATGGCACATTACAAAATAGTACCGCAGATGCGGATAATAGCGATCGCCTTAACGATGAAGATGGTATTACTTCTTTCCCCGCTTTAGCTACCAACAATAGTTCATACAGTATCAGCATTCCCGTTAATAACACCACAGGAAATCCAGCAACTCTCATCGGTTGGATAGACTTTGATGGTTCTGGTACTTTTGATTCTGATGAAGCAGTTTCTGCTTCTGTAGCTGATGGTGCGACTTCAGCTACTCTCAGTTGGGATAATGGTGATGGTGATGCTAACAATAATATTCCTACAGATATTGTTGGGGGTAATACCTACGCTCGCTTCCGCCTAAGTACCGATACCACCAGTTTTGATACTACTACTCCTACAGGTTTAGCTGATGATGGAGAAGTAGAAGACTATCAAATCACTATTACCCAGCTAACGGATTATGGCGATGCTCCTGATGATGGTGGTACAAATGGTAATTACGGTACTACTAGTGCGAATAATGGTGCTGCTCATGGAATTATAGATGGTTTAAAAATTGGTGCAGACGTTGATGCGGATGATGGTACACAGCAAGATAGCTGGACTTTCGGAAAAAAGCGATCGATAAAGACTGTACTCTAAATAGAGAAAGCTTTTAACCTGTTTTTAGCCCCAAACAAATCCACGTTTTGCTTTATGGGCAGCAAAGATTTCTCTATTGTG
>NZ_LR214382.1 GCF_900659865.1 Hyella patelloides LEGE 07179 | reverse complement strand
TGATGATGTTCGGTATCATGTTCGCATTACATAATGTAGACCAGTATCGTGCAGAAAGGAGAACAGATAAGATTCAGACAGAACTACAAAATCGAATGCCTGCCACTGTCGCTCTTTTCTCTCCGATAACCAAGCAATCTCTCTCTAGCGAACCTTCGCCAAACACAGATGAGGAAACTGCTCGTCTTTTGCGTGCGATTGAGGTTTCGACTCCTCACGATCCTCAAGTTAGCGTTATAGTAACTGCTGAATCCCCTTACACCCACTGTATAATTACAGCACTACCAAAACGAGAAAGTCTCACTCCAGAAGATGACTGGGAATATCTACGACGGCAGTATTTAACTGGGTTCCCCTCGAATTGGGAAAAAGATGCAGTGCAAGCAGGATTTGAGGGCAAGGAGATCAGTGTTCCTGACGAAAAAGCTGGAGTGTTCTTTAACTCTCGTGTGCCGAGCAGTTGGGGGATAATAAAGAAAGACGATCGTGTCCTCGGAATCATCATGTTCAAAGGATCGATATAATTTCTACCTCCGATAATCTCACCGATTGATAAGACGATTGAAACTGCTGAGAAAAAAAGATTTGAGGTCGAGCGTAACCCTTTTTGTCAGAATCGTTTCTATAAGCCTAATCAACCTAAGCCTCAGAGAAGTCGATAACTATTTGCCATTCTTGATTATTCATAATTCACTGAAAATTCTTTCCTCAAGTCTTTTTTCTTATGGTTCGGACATTGATAATCGAAAGGAATCATATTTACTCGAAGGGTTAACCAAGAACCTAAATTGGTATGGGAAATCGGAAATTTAGTAGTTGCTTGTTTTCTAACAATTACCCGATTTGTTATAAATTCCGAGTTATTCAGACATTTCTGTTTTTTCTGGCGATAAGATTCGTTCTTACTCATGACTGATTTAGTCCGAAAAATTAATATTTGTCAGCTAAATAGCTTTATTTTCCTGTATTTTTTCCAGATATGTTAGTATTTGCCTTGTTTTGAGAAACATTTGCGGATTTTCATTACATATCAATAACCATTGATTAGATTCTTGTTCTTGTAACAGCAATTTTTTACGATCGATGGAAAGTTCGATTACCCATTGATTGTTAGGGGATTGATATGCATCACAACCCAGCAATTTAACTTGATTTAGTAGACTTTTTTTCATCAAATTTTTTCCTTTTTGCCGACCCTTTTTTATATTTTTGACATATCATTGTAAATATTATGTGAAGAAAAGCTTGATTATTTGGTCAACTAAAAATCAATATTTTTGTATTATACGAATATGAGAAAAATATAGAATTATGGGAAAAAGCTTTGAATTTGACAGCAAATGCTGGTTGTGGAGCAATTAAGAAAAAGATTCGGAGATATTTGAAGCAATTATCTTCATAAATTATTTTTCTCGTGAATATTAATTCAACAAGTACTATATTTCTGTTTATTCTGGTTGCCGAATCAATTTTTCTGGCGGGAGGGTTCGTTCTTGCTGTCGTCTTCTAAAGTCATTGTGTCTTTGAAATTGTTCTTGTTGTTGCCTTCTAATATCTTGATATTTTTGTTTTTGGTCACTTTGTTGTTCTCTCCATTGTTGAGTTCTCTGCTGATATGCTTCATGGTTCCTTTGAGGTAAACTTGGTTCTGCTTCAGCGATTAGTGTTACGGGAAAAGTTTTTGGCACAGAGTTTTTCTGGACTCTTTCAATGGCTGAATTGACGGGATATTGAACTAAAAAAATCATTAATAAGTCTAAAGCGATCGCGAAGTGCCTCGGCAGAGCCGAGATCGCACTTTTGAGCCAAATCATGCTTTTGTGGGACATATTTTTATCCTCTTTCTCTTTAATAATAGAGATTTTCAACGCGAAATAAATTCTTGGCAAATTGTTAACTCCAATTCGATGACTAAGCTTTCAAGGTAAATAAATATAGAACAACTGGCTACTGAGACATTGCCGACCTTAGCTGTTGCTCAAGCTGCACTAAATTTATTCCTAACGCTTCTTTTAGTATCTTGGCTGCTACTCCAATAAATTCCATTGGTTTCTCATCTCCTTGAGATATTGCCACTTTTCTGGCTGACTCAATTTTCTCAGTTTCTTTTAAAATGCCCAGTAGTAAGTGTCCTGAATCGATGTGTGTCTGACCCATCTGAGTTGCCTCCTCAAGCGCAATTTCAATTACTCTTTTAGCTCTGGAAGTAAAAGGCGTTTTATCAGGAATAGGTATTTCTGGCGGGAATGGTGGAAACTCGCCAAGTATTTGTATAATCTGATGTTGTACGATTTCAGGAGTCACCCCCGCAGCTTTTAGAACCTGCGAAGCAACACCAGTATCTTCTGCTAAAAATCCCAATAGTATACCTTCTGTCCCAATGACATAAGTGTTTAACTGGTAAATGGCATCTTCTGCCAAACGAATGACTTGAATAGCATCGGTCGTGAAGTTTTTCTCTGGTATGACCCAATTCAAATTCATTAAATTCATATCATCGGCAAGCAAAAGAAAGGAAATTGCTTTGAGAATGTATTCAAATGTGGCGTAATCTATCGCGCCCCAACTAGCAGTTTCTACTTCCTCTTGCTGATACATCCTCATAAGTGATTCGTAAATTTGTTCGTCATCACGAATTAAAGATCTCATACTTTGCTCCCAACGCCTGAATAACTTATACACAGAAAGGCTGTCAACATTCATTCCCTTGCTCATCTCAGTACGTGATTGGGTTAGTATCTCTTGCCATTCCGCCTCTCGTTCGCCAAATCTCGATCTCAGAATTTCTTGCTGTTCTGGTGTAAGATATTGCTGTTTGGACATAGAAACTGTTTCCATTACTTGAATTAGGTTGTCAACCGCAACGGATCGCTTTGTTTCAAGTTCTGTAGAGATCACATCTAAGCGTTTGAGTAATGTACGCGATAAAGCCATCTGCTCTTTTACCTTGGCTCGATGCAAGTCTATTGTTTGCTGAAGAGAAAGATCGGGATTTTTCAAACACTCGCGGATTTCCTTCAGAGAAAAACCAAGCTGTCGCAGCGATACGATTTGCTGCAAGCGAATGATATCCTGGTTACTGTAGAGCCGATATCCGACCTCTGTTCGATGGGAAGGACAAAGCAAACCAATTTCGTCGTAATAGTGCAACGTCCTAATTGAGAGTCCAGTTTGTTGTGACAATTCACCAATCTTCATGAGTTCAAACATCTTTAACTCTGCTCCTGTTTACCAGAGAAATGCGGTTGATGAGTTCATCCTAGAGCCTGACGTAACGTGAGAGTCAAGAGAGATTCAGGTATTTGTGTGAAATAAATTCTTTGGTAGAGACAAATTGCAATAGCATGAAACGGACTTTTGCTAAGCTCTCCAGTTTTTGTCCTATACTGAGGTAAACAAAAATGGAATTCTTCCCAAAAGTTGAGATTTAGGAGAAAAAAACATCTCAATGCTCGGCTAATTAATTCTCAAATTATGGAAAACAGTCACCCCAATCAATGTGTCATAATCACAGGAATGCATCGTTCTGGAACTTCTTTGACTGCATCTTTATTACAAAGTGCAGGTCTTGAAATCGGCGATCGCTTAATGGCTGCTAGCGAATGGAATCCTAACGGATTTTTTGAAGATTGGGATTTTGTGGCACTTCATCAGGCGATATTAAGCTCTCAAGGAATTGCCCATGAAGGATGGACAAAAGAGAAATTAGTTGAAGTTCAAGGACAGTATTTAGCTACGGCTCAAAGTCTCATCTCAGCCAGAAAAAATAAACAAATTTGGGGTTGGAAAGATCCCAGAACCACTTTATTTCTAGATTTTTGGTTGCAATTAATTCCTGAAGCAAAATTCATTTTTACTTTTCGCTCACCCTGGGAAGTGGTAGACTCCCTGTTTCGTCGTGGTGATTCTATTTTTGACACTAATCCCAACTTTGCTTTGGAACAGTGGAGTATTTATAACAGGGCGATTTTAGATTTTTATCAACGCTATCAAGAACAATGCTTGTTGTTAGACATCAGAAGTATTATTAGTAATCCGAATGTTATTATCAACTTGACCGAGCAAAAGTTTCAATTAGAATTGCGATCGCCTGAATCTCTTTACAAACCATCTTTATTTAATGTCGATGATAGTATGCATTATCGACAAGCTTTAGTTACTAAGTTATTTCCTAAAGTTATCGACTTGTATAATCAACTTCAGCAACAGTCAGATGAAGTTGTTTCCTCTACAGTAGAAGACCAGCATATAGAATCAACTTATGAATCCTGGTTGTTGCAAGATTGGCACGATTTGAAAAAAATAGAAAATGAAAAGCATGAATTAGAAACCCAGTTAGTTCAAGCTCAAGCAAATGAAACACTGCTACAGCAAACTGAGATTTTGCTCAAAGAAACACAACAAAAGCTACAAACAACAGAAGATAAATTAAACCAATCCGAGAAAAAGCTGCAAACAGCCCAAGAAATAATAGAGCAATTAAAGCTTGTACTTGCAGGGATGGAGAGTAGCAAATTCTGGAAACTAAGAAATTTGTGGTTTCATCTAAAACACAAGTTTCACAAAAAAGAAGCCGATTCAGCCTATCAAAACTATCTTGCTTCTCTTGATGAACAAACTTCAATGGAACAATCTAACCCAGTTGATTTTACAGATGAAATAACCCCAGGCGATCGTCTTTAAGACTTGAAATAAAAATTATGCTGATTATTTATCTTCTATGGCTCTAGATTTTATTGCTTAATAAACCCAGTCAAATTTTCAAACTGAAGTTTTGATCGAAAATCAAATAGGGTGAGTTACAATACTTCTCGAATAATTAATATTCGCTCTAAAAAGCTGTTCTGAAATATACTGAATACTTCGTGAGTAAAAGTCTCTGTCGAATCCTTAAACAAGATGTATTGGCTAGAGTCACGTTTTTCGCTCATTGAAACTAGATGAAAAATATTTTAATAGTCTCTCATTCACATTTTCCCAGCAATAGTGCTGTTCATGTCCATCACTTTGCTAATGAATTGGTTAAATTAGGTTTAGATTGCGTTGTAGCCGTGCCTCATGATAAAAATAGTATTTCTACTTTAAAGGGCAATCTATATGCAGTTACTCAATACGATGAGATTGACTCTATAACGGACTTGTTTTCTAACCATCAGCCTCCAGATGTGGTTCATGCTTGGACTCCTCGTCAACACGTAAAAATCTATTGTTATGCTTTATCCATAAGATACGAGTTTAAATTAGTCATTCATTTAGAAGATAATGAAGAGTCAGTAATTGAACGCTTTCTTGATGTGTCTTTAGAAAATTGGTCAACAGAATGGGAACAGTTATTACCTTATAATTTGTCTCATCCTGTCAAATATAAAGAATTTATGGCAACTGCCGATGGTTTTACCGTTATCATCGATAAATTAGCCCAATTTGTGCCTTCTTCAGCTTCAAAAATTACTCTTTATCCAGGCGTAGATACAAAAGAATTTTACCCGCAACCTAAAAATACCAATTTACTTACAAGTCTAGGCATTGAAAAGGGTACTACAGTACTTTGTTATACAGGGAATGTTCACTTAGCCAATGTAGATGAAGTTCGATGTCTATATTTAGCAGTCGGTAAACTTAATCAAGCAGGGAAACCAACTGTTTTAGTTCGTACAGGTACTAATAATAACTTACAATTTCTGGAAAAAGATCGATTATGGATTAAAGAATATGTTGTGGAGTTAGGTTGGATAGATAGAAATAAAATTCCCGAAATTCTGGCTTTAGCAGATGTTTTAGTACAACCAGGAAAATCAGATGAGTTTAATGATTATCGTTTTCCTTCTAAAATCCCTGAATTTTTATCTATGGGTAAACCAGTAATTGTTCCCAATACTAATATAGGTAAAGTCTTGACCCATCAAGAAAACGCTTTAATTTTGGATTCAGTGGATGAAAACTCTTTACCAGCAATGATTGATTTTCTTTTGGATAATCCTCATTTAAGACAAAAACTTGCAGAAAATTCCTTAAAATTCGCTCAAGAAAACTTAAATTGGACTATTAGTGGACAAAAATTATATTTTTTCTATGAAAGTCTTTTTGCAGAAGAAAAAGTGATTTCATCCTTAAGTAATGCTTTACAAAGAGTAAGGCTGCATCATCAAGAATTTAACTATTTAAAAACAATAAACGATTTAAAAAAA
>NZ_LR214381.1 GCF_900659865.1 Hyella patelloides LEGE 07179 | reverse complement strand
TACAGATGTTGGTAGTGACCCCGACACTGATATAGATAGTGGTGATGGTACAGATGTTGGTAGTGACCCCGACACTGATATAGATAGTGGTGATGGTACAGATGTTGGTAGTGACCCCGACACTGATATAGATAGTGGTGATGGTACAGATGTTGGTAGTGACCCCGACACTGATGTAGATAGTGGTGATGGTACAGATGTTGGTAGTGACCCCGACACTGATATAGATAGTGGTGATGGGGGAGAAACTCAAGCCGATGCTGATGGTGATAGTGGTGATTCTCCAACTGAAGACACTACAGCCGAAGACTCTACTGATGGAGAAACTCAAGCCGATGCTGATGGTGATAGTGATAATTCTCCCACTGAAGACACTACAGCCGAAGACTCTACTGATGGAGAAACCCAAGCTGATGCTGATGATTCTCCCACTGATGAAGCTACAGCCGAGGAAACTGATGGAGAAAATGAAGAAACTGTAGCTGAAGAAACCGACGAAGAGGAAACTGTAGCTGAAGCAGAAGAAGAAGAAACTACAGATGAAGAAGGTGAATCAGAAGAAGAAAGTGATGATTCGGAAGAAGAATCAGAGCAATCAGATGTTGAACAAGAAATCGACCGTATTGCTTACGAAGTACAGGTGCAGCAAGCCAGCACAGATGTAGCTATTCAAATGAACGAAGAATTCCAGACAGCGCAATTGGCTAACTACGCTGAAGTACAAATGTATGGTCAAGCTCCTTCTGTAGCAGCAATTTCTGAAAGATTAGGGGAATTGTCGCAACAAACAGGTAAAAAAGCTGCTTTTATCAATATTTCGTTACAGTCTAACCAATTAGAAGTTTTTACCGTTTTACCCACAGTTTCTAGTGCTGCGGGTCAGAATAGCTCTGTTATTGCGTCTAATAAGATTAATAGTCCTGAAGCTCAAAATACTCTTCGCCGTACGATTCAAGATACTTCTCGTAAAGAAATAATTGACGTTGCGAACAGATTCCGCCAAGAAGTCAGTGATGTTAGACAAATTAAAGGCAGTAACTACTTAGAGTCTTCACAACAGCTTTATAAGTCTTTGATTGCACCGATTGAAAAAGAATTAGAAGCTAATGATATTGATATCTTAGTCTTCTCAATGGATACAGGATTGCGTCTTTTACCAATTGCTGCACTTCACGATGGAGAACAGTTTTTAATTGAGAAATATGCCTTAGCTTTGGTTCCTAGTTTTGGTCTGACAGACACTCGTTATGTCAATCTTAGTGAAAAAGAAATCTTAGCGATGGGAGCATCTCAATTTTCAGAACAAACTCCACTTCCTGCTATGCCTATGGAGTTAGAAAGTGTAACTCGAACCCCCCGTCAAGGAGAAATTTATCTTAACGAAGATTTTACAGTTGCCAATTTCAAAGCCCAAAATAGTCGCAGTCAAAATTTCTCGATTATTCACTTGGGTACTCATGCAGAATTTAAATCAGGTAACTCAGGAGACTCTTACATTCAGTTTTATGACGAAAGATTAGGAATGTCTGAGTTGAGAGATCTTACCGATGAGTTAGGTTGGAATTCGGCGGATTCGATTCCTGTAGAATTGTTGGTCTTGAGTGCTTGTCAAACAGCAACAGGCGATGAAAATGCAGAATTAGGTTTTGCTGGATTAGCAGTGCAAGCTGGGGTTAAATCTGCTCTGGCTAGTCTCTGGTACGTCAGTGATTTGGGTACTTTAGCTCTGATGAGTGAATTTTATGACCAGTTAAGCGATACTCTAATTAAGGCAGAAGCTTTAAGACAAACTCAATTGCAAATGCTGAAAGAAGAAGTAAAAATTAGTCAGGGACAAATCAATTTATCTAATGGAGAAAATCTCAATTTACCCCAAGATTTTCCTCAAGGAGATTTATCGATGGCTCACCCCTATTTCTGGTCTTCTTTTACCTTAATTGGTAATTGGAACTAAATATAAAGAAGAATTGTAGAGACTTAGTCTAGCTATTAACTATGTCTTTACAGTTGATGAGGTAAGAAGAATAATCTTCTCTGCTTTCAAAAATTATGCAATTTTGATGATGTTGGTCAGATACAATATCTTAAAATTTATGGTCTTTCTAAGGCTCAAACGAAAAGAGCTTATCTTCTCAAACAATTAAATGCTCATAATTGGAATTTAGAAAGTACCGCGCAAAGCAGAGGAGATAGCTTAGAAAAGTTAGTTAAGCATATGGCAAAATTAGGCTTTGGCTATCTAATTAACAATCAGTTGCGGGAAAAATCTCTTAAATAGCGTTTAGCTTGTAATTCGCAGTTGTTGAGACAGTTCTGTTGTATTCGTATCGAGGTCGTATCGCTGCCTCGCTCAACATTTAAGTAGCCTACATGAACAGAATTTAGTATTACACAGATTTATAAAATCAAGAGACGAGATTTTTTGATTTAAATATTTTTTAGAGCAAATTATTACATAATGTAACAAAATTGCAGAGACTTGGTGGCTCTCACCGAAAGGTGAATAGAAAATGCAATTACAACATAATTATTATGAGCTACAAAAAATTTCGCCAAACTCTCACTCTTGGCTTACTTAGTTTATTTGTCGGTTTTAGTAGTGTTGCGAGCAATCAAGCTACTGCTCAAAGCGATTCTCCATCTATTCCCGAAATTGAATGGGATACTGCTCTAAAATTTTTCCAATTTGATAATGATAAATTTATCGGTCAAAGACTCACTGCCAAGTGTCCTCCAGCAGTAGTGAATCAAAGTTATGCTGGCGTATACGGAACAGATTCATATCCCAGTAATAATTCGATTTGTATTGCAGCACTTCATGCAGGAAAAATTAATACAGAAGGAGGAGTTGTTACCGTTCAGTTGAATCCAGGGGAATCTGATTACACTGGTAGCACTCGTAATGATGTAACCACCGCCAACTTACCAGCAACTCCCCGCAGTATGGCTTTTATTGACGGTTCCAGTTCTGCTAAAAATCAGGAAATTCATCTTTCATATATTCCCCGACTGGACTGGGATACTAAATTTACGGCTACTGGATTTGCTTACAGAGATTTGATCGGTCAAAGATTTACTTTTAATTGTCCTGCTGCACCCAATGATTTTAGACAGAGACTTATCTATGGTACAGACTCTTACGCTTTCCACAGTATAGTTTGTCAAGCAGCCGTTCATGCAGGAAAAATTACTACAGACGGCGGACTTGTTACCGTGCAGATCGATCCTGGTGTAGATAATCTAGTGGGAAGCATACGTAACGGTATCGAAACTGATGATCGTCAAGGAAGCGATCGCTCTATTTCTTTTGTGGATAACCCTGTAAACAAATAAGTGTTGTATCTTCTTTCATTAGTTCTTTGCTATTTGTACCAAGTACTTGAACAGAATTAATCCAATATTTGATGAAAAGAGACAACAGGAAATAGTAAATATAACTAAGTGGTAGATACGAAGATGATTTTGTCTACCTACTTACTGATTACAAGCAATACTTTTACTATGGATATAGAAAGAATTATCAACAACTTTTGGTTACTCGCGATCGCCTCTAATATTATAAATGCAATTGTTTTTTGGATTAGAGCGCAACCCCATATTAAGAAAAAACCAGAACTGCGATCGGGTTACATTAAGCTAATTAGAGGTTTCTTCATTGGATTTAATATACCCTGGTTTCTGATGGGAATTGGGATGACAACAGGTTTTGCTTCTGACTCAGCAGATTATTTAAATCCTCGTGGGGGAAATCCATTTGTTATTATTTGGTGGGTAACTCTTTGGTCATTAATTGCTCTTTTAAGTCGTTGGATTTGGTTTAAAAGTGGAGCAGAAAAACTAATTAAATATCCTGGCTTTATCAGAGGTCAAACTAATGCTCAAAGAATTAAATTGATTTGGCTTTTATCATTAATTGGTGCGGTAATTGGTAGTACTGTTACACTTTTCATCGAAGTTCTTTGATCGAATATTTTTAAGTTATCCTCCATTTATTATTAACATTAATTTTTAAATATCTTGCTAGTTTTGGCTTTTGGTTTTTTACTTTTAGATTTTTACTGTTATCTAAGTCTCTTGTTACTTTTAGAAAATGGTATACGCGATCGCTTTTTAGGCTGTTTAATTCAACTTCTAGCTACTGTCTAAATTCATTGTTAGTGTGAATGATAAATGACGAATGATGACCATAATTTTAATAATTGGTATCATTTTGGAAAAAACTAGAGTTGCGATCGGGTTATATTCGGCACATTAAAAACACATTACTGATAAATTTACAATAAACTTTTAATTAGCCAATAATTTTTTAAATAAGAACTAAGCATCGGTAATGCTGTTTCTAAGGGTAGGTCTAAATCTCTATTTTGAATGTCAACAATTAGTTTATAAATTAGCTCAAAATTGATTCTATTTTCTTGACCCATTGTTAAAAAGTTACCATTAGAAGCATTATTCAGTTTGGCTATTTCTTCGTTACCAATTTTACCTGAAATACCTGTTTGTCTACTGTCTCGCCAAAGTACAAATCTAAAATCTTTATGGGTAATAACTAGGGCATTGTAATTTTTGATGCGAGTCGTAAATGAACCACCACTGATTTGTAAAAAACCGATACAAAGATTGACAGAATTCTTTTTAATTACTAGGTGTTCTGGTAGTTTACGTTTACCTAATCTCAGGTGATCTATTTCTAGATTTTTAATGGTTTTGAAGGCTTCAACAATAGTTTTAAGCTTGCCTATATCATCACTGTCATCTATTATTTGTGGTAAAAGATATTGATGTTCTAGTTGCTCTTTTTCTGTTTCAATATAGTTGACAAATTTTTGCTTTTCTGGTGATTCTTTCTTATTTTCAGTATTTGAGATTTTTTTATTATTTTTATTATTAGTTGCTGATTGAGACTCAGTATCTTTAGAAGTATTATTTTGTTGCTTCTTTTCTTCTGTTTTAACTTCAGGTTCAAACCCTTGAAAAATAGTTAGTGCTTGGGCAATATTTTGAAAGACTTGCTGTAATTGGAAAACTTGATTTTCTAGATTTTGTAATCTGTCGATAACTGTTTCTTCTTGTGAAAATGATACCTTAGTGGTTACTCTAGCTGGTAAAGAAATATCATTTACTTTAGAGCGATAATAGTCGTAAGCTTTGTTTAATACCGCACGAATCGAATTATGATTAAGGATATCACTTAATTCCTTATCAGTGAATAAAGCTTCGATATTCACCTCCACTAGTTGAGCTTTTGTTTGTAGTATCTGTTTTAATTC
Organism: Hyella patelloides LEGE 07179; assembly: GCF_900659865.1. Taxonomy (GTDB): domain Bacteria; phylum Cyanobacteriota; class Cyanobacteriia; order Cyanobacteriales; family Xenococcaceae; genus Hyella; species Hyella patelloides. Next base: position 1,192 of record NZ_LR214381.1, on the reverse strand, counting down.
AGATTGGGAAAGTTTTTCTAAAGTAACTTGATGTTGAGATATGCGATCTATAATTGAACCATCAAAAATCTGCTGAAATTGTTGCCAGCGATCGGGAAATAAATTTAAAATAATTAGACTATTGGGAACATGAGTAAAAATTTCTTTAATCGCTTCGCCGAAACTTAGTAACAATCTTTCATTGTGCTTTAAGCCTAATCCTTCCAATTGATCGAAGACAATAATTAAAGGTTCATCCAATAAAGAAAGTTTACTTAATACCGAAATAGCTTCTAAGGAAAAAGCTTCTTTACTCATTTCCTTATTCCAGTTACTTAAGTTGATTTTTTCTAGTTCATGTTCTTCTAAATTATCAGCAGCCAACCATCTTGTAACTAATCGTTTGTAGCTAGGGTCAGAATAACTACAGAACTTGATAATTCCTTTAATAACCTCTAAAGAATAACCTGCTGCACTATAGCGATTTAGCCACCATTCTATAGTTCTTTTTTCAATATATTGCCAATATTCTCTTTTTCTTTGTGTTCCTTCTGCACCTAAACTATAATATATTTTTAGAGAATTTTCTTCTGTAGTTTCTAGAATATATTGTTCTTTTTGGCTCGGAGAATCTATAGCATTTTTACTAATTAATTTAACAAAGCTATTAGCTAATAAATGTTCTATTTGGGTATAGTTACTTTGAGGTACTTTTTCAACTAAAGATTCTAAAATTCGGCTATAGGTATGATAAATAATTGCATCAGGATTATTCGGTTGGCGAATAAAAAGTAAACGATTATGTTCTAATAACTCTTTGGCTAATCGCATCATAAGGTGAGTTTTACCCGTACCTGGTTCACCAATAACGACTGCACCTTTAGTTTGATGATTGCGATCGCTTTTAATATCAGTAATAATCGTTTTTAGGGTGATAAATTGATTTTGGTAAATAGAAGTTAGATCGGGATGGTTTTGGAAGGGAGTATCAACACGGCTACTACCAAAAGGATTGGGTTTATTTTTCACTTCTCTTAATTCCTTATTTTCTAGAATTTTGTGATATAACTGATAAGTAAATTCGGCGTTTTGTTTTAACAAATTTCAAGCTATATGTCTTATAACTGCTAAGTTTTCAGGAGAATTATCTTTTCTGATTCGCGAATTATCTTCACTGAATTCCACATCTAGAACCCAATGTAATTGGTTTTCT
>NZ_LR214380.1 GCF_900659865.1 Hyella patelloides LEGE 07179 | reverse complement strand
AAAATATACTATTTAATATCATTTATACATTAATACTCAAATTCTGTTAGTTTTTTCTCTTGATCATTTACTTGTGTTATTTTATTATTATAATTGTCAATATTTTATTATTAATCAGAAATAATTCTTAAAAATCATTAGAAAAATGCCCAATCAAAACAATAATTTACTCATGGGAATGTTCTTACAAGATGCCGACTTAATCAGTAGTTATCAGTGGCAAAATGCTTTAGATATTCAAGCGAAATATACTAAAGTAAAGCTCGAACAAATTTTAGTTTCACAAAAAATAATTAAACCTCAAACTTTAGATTTTTTTGGAAATCAATGGCAAAAAATTAAAGAAGAAGGACGTCAGTTTCCTATTGGTTATTATCTTCAAGATTCTGGGTTATTAAATGAACAACAAGTTCACAATATTCTTAGAGAACAAGAAAAAAACAATTTAAAATTTGGAGATATTGCTGTCAATCAAGGATGGATTAAGCAAGGTACAATTAACTTTTTTTTAGATAATTTATTGATTAAGTCACCACAAATAATTTCTTTAGATTTACTAAAAGAATATAATCAAAATCAATTACATTTAGAACATAAATATCCTAATTCTTCTCTAATTTTAAGTAGCGTGCTAGCTTGGACTGGAGGCAATTCCATACTTACTAAAGATATTTGCCAGATTTTTACAGATTCTAACTTTAATATCCCTATAAAAGAAGAAGCTAATACTGTCGATCAATTTATTGAAAAATTTTTGATTGAAAACTGGCAAACTAGTGACATAGGAAAATATATTAGACTTCTTAAAAAAAATCTAGATGATAATCAAAGATGTAATTCTATCAAGCTTTTACAAGAATATCGAGAAATTTTATTATCAGATAATCAAAAATTTCCAAAAACTCAAGAGCAAGAAGAATTATTAATTCTCGGGTTGATAGTTAAAGAAAAAGAGCGATTAAAAGTTGCTAATTTGATTTATTTAAGAATTTTTAATCTAGATTGTATCAATCAACAGATAGCTAAATTACAACAAGTAATTAACTTACAAGAAATAGAGCAAGTTGATACTTACCAAAATAATCCTAAAACTAAGAGCAAAAATCATATAAAATTAAAAAATTCTCAACTTATGAAACAAGTAAAGTCATTGACCACTTTAATAGGAGTTATTAGTTTTATATATCTTTTTTTAGTTACTATTAATCATCTTTTACTAAAAAATAAAATAAAACAGTTAAATGTTTTACAAAAAATTAGAAGTTTATAATCTTCAAAGATTTTGTAAAAATATAAATTTTTCAGATTCAAAATTAAATCTAATATTTAAATTAGAACAAAAGAAAAAGGAAATTTTAAAGTACGATTCTAATAATTCATATATTTTTCCTGATATCTGTGAAACTGCACTTAATGAGTTAAGGGTTATTGCTGCTCCTGAATTAGCCAAAGAAGGTCAAACCATAGAAGCTATAAGAATTCTTTGCAATGTACCTGCTGATTCTGAATTCTTAACTGAAGCTACCGTTTGGCTCGATCATTGGTATCGCTCCTCCGATTGGGGAAAAGAAACTAAACTTTATTTAAAAGAAGCTTCCAATTGTCCATCTGGCGTAAAGCTAAGGAAGCTGTCATAACTACCAAACGAAAAGAGAAAGTTCTAAATTTGATTCTGGGATGAGAACTTATGATTTTTTTGTATAAAATTAATGCAGAAGTAACATTAATTTAGCCTATTTTTTCAAATAAAGTTCTGACAGTACTTCAAATCAGAACTTTTTGCTCAGTATTTTTAGCGATCGCTAAAAAAAGATAATAATCTCTGAAAGCTAGTTATAGCAGTAAATTTAAGACCATTTGGCACTTATCGCAGCTTCCTTAGCTTTAGCCCAGATATAAGGTTTTAGTGATTTTGCCCAATTCGCCAATAGCTTTGGCAATAGTACTGGGTTTTTTACCTCGATGTAATGCTCGCATGATTTCCGTCGCACTGACTGTTCCCAACTTTAAAGAACCAGCTACCCTGAGCAGATCGTCCCAATTCTGCTCGATTAATTCAGTTTTAACTGTCTGTCGCGCCAGATTATCCAGCAATCCATAATCAGCTGACGAATCGAGCCTCCAGAAACGAGCCGAACCCGCGTCAGCCAAGCGAGGTGAGAATTGATAGCCCAAGAGCCAAAATAACCCAAACACCACATCGCTATAACCAGAAGTATCGGTCATTAACTCTCTAGGGCGCAAACCCGTCTGCTGTTCCAATAACCCCACCAAAACAACTAAAGAATCTCTCAAAGTTCCAGGAACGACTAAACCGTGAAAGCCCGTGAATTGGTTGGAAGTGTAGTTATAGTAAGTGATTCCCCGACCGCGATTAAAATATTTGCTGTTTGTTCCTGCGTTGAGCGTTTGTACGGGAACGACGAAGCGCATTCCATCGGCTGAAGCTACTTCACCACCACCCCAGCTTTGAACGATGGGAATTTTAGTTTGAGCATCAACTAACCGCGTATTAGCTTTGATGATTGTTTCGGGACGAAAATAATTTTGCTCTACCCAAGATAAACGACCCCTGGTGAGTGCGGGAATTCTCTTTCTCACTAAGGGAGACAATCCGATATTACAACCCTGAGCGATAAGTATTGCACAGATGCTAATTGGAAGGTCTTTAACTTTGGCAAAGCTTTCATTGAGATGGCTAAATTCCTTCATAAAACCCGTCTTAGCATTAATTTCTAGCAAGACTTCGGGTAAATCTACCTGTGGCAGCAAAGATTCTACTTTATTCTTCAGTTTGAGATAACTAGATGGCTCATCCAATTTATCGAGATTGCTGATGGTGAGGGTTTCTTTGCCTTTTTTATCCTTTTCAATTCTGACATCGGCATTGTTGGGTAAATTCTTTGCAGTTTGGGAATAAGCTTTATTTAATTGCTTTTGAAGGGTTTTTAATTCTGGTTCTGGTTTGAGGTTGAGTTCTAAAGTCCGACAAACCGATGCCCTGGTTGATTCCCAAGCTTTGCCTTGAAGCAATTTAGCGCGAGGATTGCTCCATTTTTCTCCCGACGAGACAAATAAATCGCGACGGCGTAATCCTTCTAATAATTTCTCTAAAACGCAGAAGGTATATGCTCGACGGTCAATAGTAGCATCGGATGCTACTACAAGAGCAGCCCATTTTTTATCGACTATTTTTAGGGGTGCAGCATCCATGAGGGGTTTTCTTTGACCTTCAATGGATTGCATAAACTGCCAGGCTTCAAGGATTTTTTGACCAGCTTGATTGCCTTCAAAATCAATGATTGAAAGTAATTTTGGCAGAAAACGGCGAACCGAACGCCATTGTTGGATTAATTCAGCGTAATAATTATCTTCAGGGGGACGAGCCAATTCTTCAACATTAGCAACAGCTTCTGCTAGTTGTTCTGGAGTTAATTTCTGCCAAACTTCTTCTCTAACTTTGTTGTCTTCTGTTTTAGGATTGATAAGAATCTTACAAGCCGTAGCTAACTGCAAAGCAGCAGCATCTAAATCTTTGAGAGTTCGCAAACGATTCTTTTTTCCCTCTTTTTGAGACTTGGACAAGATATCTTTGACTAGCAGATTCAACACATCGAGAGCATCATCAATAGCAATGGCTTCCATGACATAAGCCCAGGCTACTAAGGTAGCAATTCTTCGCTCAGGGGACATTCTAGCTATAGCTTGCGCTCTGAGAGTAAAAGCATTCTTAGCCAGAGTTTTCAAGCGAATGGGCGGTATTTTACCCACATTTAATTGATAAATGCCCAAAGCGCGAATTGTTACCAAGCGATTTAAAGCATTAACCAAACTGGGCGCACTTTTGCGAGTGGGTGATTTTCTGAGTTGTTCTAAGGGAGTTAACCTAGCTTTTTCCCCGATGACAATTAGAGCTTCTAAATTCTCTATCTGCTGGGAACTGGGGAGTTTGGCCAGAATATTCCAAGTACGGTTAGCTACTCTTTCTCTAACTGATGAAATCAAACGAGATAATACTGTTACCCCTGGTAGTAAGATTTTCTGCTCGACTAATCTGGCTGTGGTTAGATCAAATAACATCGAAGGACTTTCTCCTCCTGTCCAAGCCCTTTGGTACAACCATCTCACCAAACGCCAGTGTCCTGACTGCTCGCTAAAATCGCGATAACCGTAATGCTTTTTGATAGTTAAAGTGTGTTCCCAATGAGTATTAGAACGCAGTAGATATTTTTCGAGACAACTCACATCTTCAATTTTTAGCTGGGATGCCAAGTAATCAATTACTCCAACTGGCACATCAATAGGATCGATTAAAAATGTTCCCAAAAAGCGCACTGTACATAGTTGAATGGCAAAACCCAAACGATTGTGGTCTCCACGGCGTTTCTGGACTAATTGGAAAGCTGTATCATCGAGATGAAAGTAATTAGCCAACTGAATAGAAGTTGGTTCGCTCGTATAACGCCCGTAATTATGCTGTTGTTCTTGGCTTAGAAACCGAGATGACACTGATTAAAATCAAGTAATGTATCATTTAAACTATAGTCTATTTGGTACGCTTAAAGGTAACGATAGCATAGGGGTTTGAGCCACCTGCGGACGGGAGGGTTTAAATGGTACAGAGAGTAGCGATTTACTGTCGAGTTTCGACTACCGACCAATCTTGTTCTCGTCAGGAACGGGATTTATTGGAGTATGCCAAAAAAGCTGATTATGAAGTGGTTGGCGTGTGGAAAGAAACTACTAGTGGCAGTAAAAATAACCGCACCAAAAGAAAGCAGGTTATGAGTTTAGCCCAGGCTCGCAAAATTGATGGAGTCTTGGTTACAGAATTAACTCGTTGGGGTCGCTCCACCATTGACCTGATAACTACTCTACAGGATTTAGCTCATTGGGGAGTTTCTGTTATTGCTATAACAGGACTTCAATTTGATTTAACGACACCTCAAGGAAAATTGATTGCTTCGGTAATGGCTTCTCTAGCTGAATTTGAAAGAGATTTGGTCAGAGAAAGAGTTTGTTCTGGGTTAGCTGCTGCTAAGGCTAAGGGCAAGCAATTAGGTCGAAAACCAGGGCAAAGAGTGAAGGCTGACAAATATGCACCTAAAGTTTTGCAGATGGTATTTGAGGGTCATTCTTATCGTCAGATTGCTCGTGAACTTCATCTCAGTAAGACCACAGTTAATGAAATTGTGAAAAGAGACAAACAAAAAAATTGTTCATTTTTATCTTAATAAAATGCGAGGAATTTATTTATGAGCTAGGAAATTTTAATTCCATCAGAAAAATTGTTTATTATCAATTAAAAATAACTGTAAAGTAAGATTTTTTTATCGAGCTAAAATGTTAACAACGACTAATCTATCAAAAGTAATTGAAGCAGTTTTAGATTATGCAGAAGCGAGAGTAGACGATGTAATACAATATCAAGAATCTCAAGGATATATTTGTTTGAATTGTGATACTTTTATCAGAGCTATCTTACAAGCAGATGATGTAGGAGAGTGCAAGCATCTTTATTTTTATACCTATTTACAAAAAGAGTTTTATAAAGAAGAAGAAGAAGAGAAAACTCTAGATTTAAGTGAAGTTTTAATTCAAGAAGTGTATCTATACCCAGCTAATAATTTTGAACTATTTGAACATGGGTATGGTCATCCTTTGGAACAAGAAGAATTGGATAAAGCTGTTTGGAAGTCTTCGACTGAAGAAACTCCAATATGGGCAAAAATTATGGAATTATGTTAGTTCTTGCATTGCTCGAGCGAGAATTAATGACGAAAAGCTTTACACAGCAAGCGATACAGCCTTAGCGTGGTTTTCTGTACAGTTGCTACTCAAACCCCATTATTAAGCATTTACAGTAACTTATTTAAAACATTAAGATTAGACCTGATACTAACTGGCAATCCTTAGCGTAATTTTCAAAATCTTACTCTGTAGAGCAAAACGTCGACTAATCTTGAAATCCGCAGATTGTGAAATCAAACTTCAAAGTTACGTCTATGAACGCAAGTTGGTACCAATAGACCTCTTGTATGAGTACGAAATTTTGAGCTTTCAGAGATTAGTATTAATTTTCTAAATTACATACTATAAATCGCATTTAGGCATTTACAAAATTATTCGTGCAATATAGCTCTAATAACTTAACCTTGAATTTTATTTAAAGCCTCAGCAATAACACCTAGACAAATATGAGATTGGAAGGAATTAACTCAATTTTATTGTGAGCCGAATAGAATATTTTTTGCAGATTAATCTGAGCCGAAAACGTGAGTTTTTGCGAGCCGAGGCTCTAGCTTTTGCAAGCCGTTACAATTACTGGTTTCTGGTTGACCTACTATACGAATGTTATTAACTTCTGGATCGGCGTTTGGAACGGAACGGACTCTTTTGGTATGCTGTTCGGAAGAGGCAATATTTCCGCTTTTGAGTTTAGCAATTCTAGCGATAGCATGAGGCATCTTTCTTTTCCCAGTAGCAATGGGGGTGCAATAAACTATGACAAAGTTGGACAGGCGGGACGCGCATTACCCCGTTTTTGGCGACCAAAATAGTATTTGAGTACTTACATGGGGTAATTTTGTCCGCAAAAACCAAAAAACTATCGCCCCAGCGCAAGGGGGCTTGTATTTTTATTAATCTGTTTACCCACTAAATTTATTGTCTATTGAAGCCCCCTTCGCGCCCTTAGCTGAGAGAAGCCTGTCCA
>NZ_LR214379.1 GCF_900659865.1 Hyella patelloides LEGE 07179 | reverse complement strand
CCAAGTATCTTTAACTCAAGATCCTGAATCACCATCTGAAAATTCATCTGTAACCAAAAAGCCAGCTAATTCGCTGTCTTCTTCACCAAATAAAGCACCAAATACAGTTAATCAAATTTCTGTTTCTCAATCAGAATATTCTGATGATTTAGAAGAAGCTTTTTTAGGTTTTGTTAATGCTGGTCAACCTTTTGAAATTGTGGCTGAGGCTTATTGTGATATCGAAGCTTACGCCCATGTAGAGGATACAGACGTAATTTGGCTATATTGGAACGATTTAGAGAATTGGCCTCATTTTCGTCAAGAAATTTATGAGGTACTAAGGTATCAACATCAACGCAAGTTATTATGGCTTTCTGCTTTGGGTCAAAGAAAGACTATCGAGCGTTTAATGGCTTTTCTGACCCTCTTGATTGAAGAATACGGTGAAACTTGCGAAGAAGGCTATTGTCTTCCCTATACGCTCACCCATGCTCAAATTGGCAGCACTATTGGCTCTACTAGAGTGACAGTAACTCGCTTGATGGGCAAGTTGCGTCGTCAAGGTGCAATTATTGTCCGTGAAGATAATTTAATTTGTCTTCCCTTTAAAAAAGAGGTGGAATGAAGTCGTGATGTCAGGAGTTGGGGAGCGTGATATAAGCATAATGTGAGCAGAGAATGCAATAAGTAATGAGTAATGAGTATAGAACCTCTGTTTTATTCAGACTTTTTCGTGCCGACCCTAATTAGGTGATTCAGCAATTGGTGACAACTATCAACCATGAACCACTAACCACTAACAATTCCCATAACTAGCTAAAGTTTTGCCTTGTTCGTCAACTATGATTACTCGATGAGCTTCATCTATTTCAGGAAATTCCATCACTTTTATTTGTCTACTTAATACCGCTTCAGGAATACTCTGACGACGCTGTTTGTTGCGCTCTAAATATACAGACTCTTCACAGTGAAAAATCACCAAGGTAATCAATGCACCATAATTTTGGCTCAAACTAATTATTTGCTGTCGAAAATCACGGCGTAAATTAGTTGCATCCCACACCACTTTATGATGAGCGCGGAGATGAACTTTTAATCTTTCTTTGGCAATAGATACAATTTTACTATTTTCTGCTTGATTTTTGCGATCGCCTGTAATTTCAACTCTCAGATTGTCAAGAGAAATAATCTTATAGTCAGGAAGATTTTGCTCAATCCAAGTAGATTTACCCGAACCACTAATGCCAAAAGTTAATACTACCTGGGGAAAAGAATCGCGATAATTATAAGAGCGGGCTAACTCTTCTTCAGGAAAGAGAATTTTTCCTACTTCCCAATTTTTGATGGCATTACCTAATACTAAATCTTTAGTATCGCTATCCCAACCAGCTAATTCTTGATTAAAGTAATCACGCCATTTTTGATATTCAGTACCGTAACGTTCCCAAGCTCGATACTCTTGAGCAAATAAACCATACATTTCTACATAGTCAATTTGCTGCTGTTTATCCCGACATTCTCTCCCTCTAATATCCGCTAGCTCTAGCCAATAAAGTAATTCAGGGTTAGCTAAACGGGCAATTCTTTGATAATTACCTGCGGACTTTTCTTTAATTACTAATTTCTTAGGGTCGTGATGATAGCCCACTAAACCTAGAGTTTCTTCTACTACTTCATAATCTAGCCCTAAACCCATTAATTTTGGTGCAAGATAAGAACGACCAATACTAGCGTGTCTGGGTGCTACCGTCCGCACAATTCCTTGGATATCTTGTTCTTTGGTGGTTAAAGGTTTAGCAATATCATGTAGTAATGCTCCTAAAATCAAACTCAGGCGATGTTTTGGGCTTAAATGAATAGCTTCTGTTTCTAATATTTTATAAGTTTCTTCCAATACCATTCCTGTATGAATATGAACATCACCTTCTGCGTGCCATTCTCGATCTTGGGGAGTGGATTTATATGCTTTTAATAACGAAATGCGATCGCCTAAAACTGCCACAAATTCATCAATATTAGGCATTGCACCATGCAATATTTGCTGTAAAAACTCACTAATTATCATCTTTCTGTTTATTTTGTTCTCTCTATTATTAATATCGATCGTTTATGTATAGCAGTTTCGTCGAAACGTCTCTATTTATGGCTATTCGCTACTTACTTAATTCCTTATTTCTTGATTTTTAACTGGCTAACAGCAAGCGAGCCTAAAGCTTATAGCTGGTTAAATTAAGCCATTGGGAATAATTTTTTGATACATCCAATGTTCATTTGTTTGAACGTGATTTTTTCTGACCCATTTAGCTATGTTGCTTGCAAAATCATCAAAATGAAACTGCTCTACTTTTCTAACTACATAACCTTCACAGCGATCTAAATCGAGCTGATCGCTAATATTCTTAATTATGGCTTCATCCCAGATTCCTTGATAAATTACAGGAACTAATTCTAATTCTAAAATTTCAGTCCATTCTTGAGTTTCAGACCAACTTAAACACTCATTATTTTCATTCCAAATGGAAAAGACATAGAAATAACTTTTTAAATTGTCATAAGCAATCGAATGCCTTGCATACATATTCTCGCCACAGATACGCCATCCTGGGGGGATATTATGGGAAATAGAGCCTTGTAAAGCCTTCACCCATGCTCTAGAAAAATGATGACTACTATCTAGAGAACGTGCATGAATGCAGTCGGAATAAAAAGTGGTATTTTCCCCGTCTAGTTTTTCTGAAACTATTATCTGAGAGTTGGTAAAAATTTCATTACTGTTCAATTTGATATCATCCCCTCCTACCCCAGGAGAAAAACTTAAATGAGGGGTTCTGGGGTATTTATAGAGTTGAGAAGACATGAGCGAAAAGCTAACTAATAAATACGGTGTTACTGATTTAAGATTGAAAATACAAAAGTAATACTGCTCGTAGCCATTAGCTGTTAACTACTAGCTTTTAAGCAATTTTGATCGGTAGGTGGAAAGCAAAATATTGGTTTATCGTACCCCGATTCAGTAATTCAATAAATACTATTGTAGCTAAAATAATTACAAGAGCTAACGGACATTATTAACTATGGAAACATAAACATAAGTAAACATAAGTAGAATCTGAACCCACGATCGCAGAACGATTGATGCTACTATCTATATGATCTTTTAGTTACGATTGGATTGTAGCTTTTGATAAGTATCAGGAAATGCTGTGGTACAAACTTGGTGAGGAAATTCATTATCTCCTTCTCCCCAAGGCTCCCAATTAGAACTGGAATCTTTTAATTGCAGTTTAAAAGTGCGATTTTGGCAGTTAATGCTTAATTGTCCATAAGCAATATCTATTCCAGATATTGTTGCTTTTAAAGGAACAGTCCAGATATTGTCATCGATCGTGTCTCCATCCAAATCTATATAGTATTTGTATTCCTCATTTTCAATGAAAGTAACCCAAGTTGCTGCTTGAACAGGAAGATTAATGAAGATACTGCTGGCAAAAATGCCAATGCCTAAAATTTTTTTGATTGCTTTGGAGAACCACATAGTTACTGAGATTGTTATTCAGTATAAATTTTTAATTGGTGACATTGATATTTAGATTCGCCTTTAAAGTTTTATGCATTTAATAAAATGTATTGCTTTCGTTGTACAAGACAATAAATTCTAAAAAGCAAAAGATTTTGTAGCGATCTCTAAAAAACGAAAAAGTATTACTTGCTACTTAATCAAGCATTGAATTAAGAATCAACATAAATTAGCAATTCTTATTTTTTACTCCAGTTTTACCCCACAGATTCCCCACTATTTCCACAAGCAATTTCAAATTTTCCACATTTTACCCAGACTTTTCCACAGGCAATGACGAGAGAATCAATTTTTGACTACTAAATGGGGATTTTATAATCTGGTTTTTTATTTGTAGTTTTCCCAACAGTCAATATAAAATTATGTAACAAAAAAATGCCTTAAAACCCTATTGTTTCGTTAGAAAAACATAAATACCACCCAATCATTAATATTTAGTAACATTGACAAAACCACCCCCTCTTAGACGAAAATGATTCAGCGACCAAGAATGCGATCGGGTTCAATGTTCCATAACATCTGGGATACAAGCGATCGCTTATTGCAAAACACCTTTGATTAACCAAGGAGCAAAAGAGACAATCATGAAAGCAGCAGTCAGCATTTTGGCAGAAATCCCTGAAGAATTACATCAATCATTAAAAAGCTATCTCGAAACCCATCCTAACTGGGATCAAGATCGGGTATTCGCTGCTGCGCTATCTCTCTTCTTATTGCAAAATAGTGGAGAACAAGACAGTGAAACTTCCCAAAATTACCGTGCTTGTGCGAGAGTTTATTTAGAAACTTTATTTCAACAGTATTAGAAAGCAGGCGATTCTCTAAATCAAGAATCGTGCCACGGTAAACATGACCCCAGAAAGTAAAAGCAAAATAGTCATCCCTGAATTGATCGTAGGCTTGGGTAATCCTGAGCCAAAATATGACCAGACAAGACACAATATTGGCTTCGATGCTGTAGATAATCTAGCAGATGCCTGGGGACTGTCTTGGAAAGAAAATAAACGCTTTCAGGGGTTGATTTCAGAAGGGGTGTCTCCCTACGGCAATAAAGTTCGCTTGCTCAAGCCTTTAACTTATATGAATCGTTCTGGGCAAGCGGTAAGAGCCGTAATAGACTGGTATAAGATTTCCTCTCAATCTGTGTTAGTGATTTACGATGAGATGGATTTACCTATAGGTAGGTTACGTATTCGCCTATCAGGTTCGGCAGGAGGGCATAATGGGATGAAATCGATTATTTCTCACCTTGCTAATCAAAATTTCCCTCGTTTACGTATTGGTATTGGCAAGTCTACTGGTAAAAAGCAAACCATAAGCCACGTTTTAGGAAAGTTTGCACCTGAAGAAAAAAAAGTAATCAAGGAAGTGTTGCAACTATCTACTGATGCTGTGGAGCGTAGCCTAAAAGAGGGAGTAGAAAAAGCTATGAGTCTTTATAACAGTAAACAAATTAACGTGGATGGTTAGTTTCTATCTAATTGATTCAAGAGCCATTCAACGGAATTAAGATATTGAGCATCGTTGAGAGTATCTTTGGCAAGTCTCCCAGAAGCGATTGCAGCTTGGACTAAATCTTCTGCTTGAATTCTGTGAGAGTGAATTTTAGACAAGAGAGACAAATTAGAGGGAATGCCTTGATTAGTAAAACGACCTTGATAGCTACCATGAACCAAATTGAAAGGAGTAATTCGCTCGATCTTAATAGCGTTAGCTCGATTAATGGTAATTACTTCGTTAGCTAAAACAGGAGTAACCAAACTAGAAACTATTAAAGCAGAGAGAGTAGAAATTATCGAATTTTTCATCATTATTCTCCTAACTTATTTGTTGAACTGAAGTTGAATTCGATTACTAGAACCTCCTGAAATGCAAAGCCCGTGAGATAGTTTGTCTTTCAGGATTTTTACCTAAGAAAGCAATCGAGAAGAAGCGAAGAAGAATCAAAACCAACTAATGGGTCAGGCAATTTTAGATTAAATAATTTTAGATTTACACTTTGGCTAATTATGCCTTGGGTTAAATAGTTTGCTTGCCGAAGAAACTTTTCAGAGACAAGAAGGCTTTTACTTGCTCAGGGATATATTCATGATTTTTGATTCTCTAATTTCCGCCAGTAGGTAATTGCGGTTGGTAAATTACACTGCAATCTATAAGCATTATTTCTATAATCACTAATCAACCAAAAAATCTGTTATATGTGTAACAAAGCTTTAGTAAAATTATAACATCATGACATTTAAAGTTAAAATACCATGACATTATTGTGAAGTTATGTTTGAGTAAAAAGAATTTTAGTAAGCCTTGTGCTTAAATCGGTAGGTATGCTGATTTTGCGATATTGCTTAATCCATCAAAATTCAGCAACACCGATTTTTGATTCTCTAAAGAAAATTTGCGATTAAACAGAGTCTTATCTTACGACATTTCTGAATAACTGTGCTATGTTGTGACAAAACACTTTGTAAGACAATTGAGCGAGCGACCCTTGAAGAAACAGTCGAGAGATTAGTCTGCTCATATCTACACCACAATAGCCGAAGTTAATTTCATCTCATGTTTGATTACGCCGACTCTTGGGTTTGGCGATCGAGTTCACTGAGACGATCTTTCAGAAAATGATTGCTTAGCTGGTAATTGCAAGCGAATGATTGCAAAGCCTGTTTGCTCATAGACTTTTTCTTCAATAGGTTCAAAGCCGTATTTTTCATAGAACCTGCAAGCGATCGCATTAGCTGCGAACACTTCCACATAGATTTGATTTCGTAGCTTTTTAGCCTTATTGATTAGTCCACTGCCAAAACCTTTTTTGTGATGCTGGAGATGAACGAATATAGCACCTACCTCGTTACCAAGTAGCGAGATAAAACTAACAACATCCAATACACAATTAATCTTTCTAGTTTTGGTTTTTCTGTTTTTGATTTACTGCGGAGGTAACTTGTTTGATTATTTTTCAGGTAGGTAGAGCGACTGATATGACGAGATCGAAGTTATTCTGGTATTATAGCGATCGCATCAATCTCAAATAACATCCCATCTAACGCTAACCTTGGCACTGGAACTAATGTTTGCGCTGGTGTTTTTTTACCCCAAATTGCTAAGATTTCCGACGTTAGCTGTTCTAACTTTAACTCATCATGATCGACAACAAAGGTACTAATTTTAACTACATACTTGGGTTCTGTTCCTGCTGCGATTAAAGCAATTTTCAGATTGGCAAAAGCTTGTTTTAACTGATCGACAAAATCAGGGGCAAGATTACCATGTTTGTCCCAGCAATTCTCATTATGAAAATGATTATCAGTATTTGACAAATTTGAGATGACTAAAAACCTAATTCTTTCGCTCTCAGATTGAATTTTGCTCTTTTATTTCTGATTTAAGTTCTTGCGTTTTCAT
>NZ_LR214378.1 GCF_900659865.1 Hyella patelloides LEGE 07179 | reverse complement strand
ATTAGGCTTATTATCCCTAATTTAACCATATTCCCTATTTCTTTGTACTAGTCCCATATTTGAGAATATATGTTCTATTTAAATGAGGGATTTTTCCTCAAAGTGTAACCCTCGTTTGAACAACGCCAAATTAACCAACCAGGAAAAAGAGAAAGCGAAGAAAGTTTGGGGATATAGGGCTAAATGTGTCAGGCTACTTAGTGCTGTTTTAAAGAAACCAACTAATACGGTTGATAAATGGGGTTCTCGGTTTGAAAAAATGCCAAAAGACCTGGAATCAACCCTATTTTATGTCGATTCGATTAGACTGCTAATTAAGACTATGCCTCAAGACATTCTTTATCTCTATTTAGAAAGAAATAAGATCTAAATTTTACTCTGATATAAGAGTATAATTTAGCAAAGCAATTAAGTTACGAGTTACGGGAGAAAAAACGAAAATAGTTAAATCAAAGCGATCGCCATCAATTTATTAACAAGATCGCTACTTTGCCAGTTTTATTTAATTCTAAAAACCTCTCCTTTAGGAACAAATGGGAGACTAGAACCCGTCGGCAATAAAAAAGCGTGTTCGCGCCGAATTAATAAGCGATCGCAATAGCCATCGGTAATAATCAATAACGGTGCAGATGAGGGAAAATTCTCCGCTCGTTCGAGCAGGTTAATTCCTGGTTGCAGGACAGTACCGCCTCTGCCTTTTACCTGAACTTTATTCGCTATGTCTTCGGGAGCGAGATAGCCCGCATCATAAGCAACAGCGTCGCAAAATATTACCCGCACCCAAGGAACATCGCGAGCCACACTATAGGAAGCGATCGCCCCTAGGGCTTTACCCAACAACTCGCGAGCCATCGAACCAGAAGTATCTAAAACCACCCCAAAAGTACGACCCTCTTCGGCAGTAGCATCGCTCACATAGCGAGGGCGGGGAATATCGGGAGTAGCAGCCTGACGGCGAGAAGGACGGGCATAGGAGCGAACCCGAACTAGAGGGGCAAAATGATTGTCGAACCACTTGGCGAGTTCCACATCCCAGGGAATTGGCGGTTGAGATAAGGCTCTAATTTCTTCGATCAGACCTGCGGGCAAATAACCCCGTTCTGATTCCTGATGGTAAACCAAACCTTGAGCCAGACAGCGACGATAAAACTCATCTAAGTCCGTTCCTTCAGCAGAGTTCCACCATTTAGGTACGCCCCGTTCTAAAATATCGCATTGACCGATTCCTTTGAGGGTAGCCAGCTTGCGATAGCGACGCAGATCGGTAACGATGCGGTCGTAAATTGCTTCGGCAGATAAACCTTTTAAATCGCGATCATATAAAACTCCCATGCTTGGCAGTTCGCCAATACCCATTTCTACCAGCCAACTATTGATTACATAATCACAGGCAACATTCCAATAGTAATAATCTCGACCTTCACGCCTGATATCGTGTCTCAGACCTACATGAAGCAGTTCGTGAGCCATGACAAAACGAGCCTGATACTCGTCCAAACCCGCAGCAGGATTGATAAAAATTTCCTGACTTTGAGTATCTACGGCTGCTACCGAAATGTCGAGACGCTGACAAATTAAAGGGTCTTCTACGATTTTAAAATTGCTGGCTAATGCCCCTAAAAGGGGATAAGAACTAATAAACCAGGCTTTAGCTCTACTTGCTGTAGTATCCAGACTGGAAGTATCCCCCAAATAAGCCGAACGCCCTCCAGCTACATCAACCGCACTGGTGACTGCATCGGTTAAGCCCTTGCCCAAACAAGCCGACCAGCTAAAATTATTGTGCCAATAACGGGGTCTTTCTGGCTCGAAAACCATATCTGAGTGATAATCGGATGCTACTCCTTTTTCGGATAGTTCACGATACCAACTCTCTTCATCGCGAGCGATCGCGCAACTTGCTATTAAATATTCTTCGGGAGCTTTTCCTAGTTTGAGGTCGGCAAGAAATTTATAGATCGTGCGATCGCAAGCAGCATTCCAGGTTAAGGGATGAGATTTTGTCTGAAAATGCTCGAATCCTAGATGTAACAAGCAATGAGCCAAAACATAAGTCCACTCTTCTGGCGAACCTCGACGAGTGGGATGGCAATGAATATCCCCGTTATTAGTAACTACCGTCCAAGCTTTCTCTGGACACAAATTTTTCTGACGGCGAATCAAACTAGCGTGGTAGAGCAAGGGAGCCAACATTGGATGTCGGTGCAATGTTTCTACTCCTCGATTGAAATTTTTAGTAGCTGGGTCTATTTGCGATTTTCTGCTTTTCTTTCTTGCCATTGGTTAAGTGCCTAAGCATAATTAATTACACACTTCTTTTATCTCTATTGCCTCTTGCCTCTTACCTCTCCCAACTATCCAATTAAGGCATTGCGCGACTACTTATTTTTTCTTCTGAACTAAACGGGGTAGATCGCGGACAATTTCCACCATCAACCAACTCGGCAAAGTCGAACCTTTATCTTGTTCGGCGACTACCATCTGAGCGATTTCCCAACTCAAAGCTGCTAAATCCTTTAATAAAGCCTTGGCACGGTGAGCTAACTCTTGATGGCTACTACTGAGTTGTTTTTTCTCTGGAGGTAGCTCTTTGATAAGTTGACTGCGAAAAGATTGGGCTAAAAAATATAAAACATCGCGGTCTTCGGGTTGGCTCGGCCAGCTAGTTTCACCTTTGATAATGCTTTTAAGCTGGTACTGGCTGTTAATTTGTTTGATAAATCCTTTAAACTGAGTGGCATGGTGAGGAGTTAAACAACCGTTAGCTAAAATTTCCGTCCATTGGGGATTGAGGTCTGTTCCGTATTCATGTAGGGCATCACTGAGCATATGCCAAGACCTGGGGGTGGAAAAAGGTTCTTCGGTTTTTGGTGGCTGACTCCAGAGATGGTCGGGTCGAGTTTGAATGTATTCGAGTACCCAAGGATGAATATTATGATGACGCGCCCACTCCAGCCAATCGCGGTGGGATACCTTGAGATGAACGTGTACCATGCGATTGATTAACGCCGATGACATCGGTTTAACTATCGCATTATCTTGGGCGCGATTGCCAGCACCGATAATAATCGAACCTTCGGGTAAATGATATTCACCAATTCGACGATCGTTAATCAAACTATAAAAAGCTTTTTGCACCTCATGAGAACAAGCATTCAACTCATCCAAAAATAAGCAGTAGGGTTTTTCTTTAGCAATCATTTTGGGGGGACAAAAAGAACTCGTGCCGTCCTTTATTTGGGGTACGCCGATGAGGTCTTCAGGTGCGAGTTGACTGCCTAATAGAGAAACACAAGGGAGATCTAATTCCAGAGCAAAATTTTCTACTAAAGAAGACTTACCAATTCCAGGTGCGCCCCAGATAAATACGGGACGGACTAGGGCGACATTTAACAAAAATTCCGATAGTTGCTTTTGAGTTACCGTAATGTTTGGGTTCATATATTAGAGCGATATTTTTGCGGAGCGCGAGAAGCCAGATATCGGCACGCAAGGTTTGGCAAATATTTTGCATCGGGAAGGAAATGCCTACAAACTATGAACTTCATTTAATGCTGCAACATTGACCAACGATGTGAATCCGCGTCACCTGAAGTAAATTCAGGCGTGCAATACAAGCTTCCGAGGAGACCTCGGAAGACATGCACTTGCGTTAATAATGGACGTGGTGGAGTACCCACAGGGCATCAGATAATCTCTGACTCTTGCTCTTTGCGATTGATATATTCTCTCAAATCAGCCCGAATCAAACCACTTCTGGTTTCGCGAATGTTTATTGTCAGTTGTTTATTTCTTGCAGGAAAGATTTGGGCAGTGTAATCTCTATTCTTAGAGATGCCATAAGCAAAATTGTTTGTTTTTCTTGTAATTATAATAATACTACAAAATAATGACAAATTTTCAGCTCTTTATTTTCATTGTTCCTCCAACTTAGCTATAGCAGCTTTCCACACTTCTTTATCTCCTAAGCGAACTGCCTTATCAGCACCCACATTTTCTAGAAGCATAGCCAACATAGCTAATCTTTCCTCATCATTCCAAAACAGTTTTCCTTCTATTAACTCGATTTTTTCAGGACAAAGCTTGAAATATTTTTCTTCAACTTCTTCTCTCGACCATTCTCTTCCCTCATTTTTAAGATTCCATTTTTGATTTTCGCTCATTTTCCTGACTTCAAATAAAGTTATGTTAAATAATCTTTTACCAGAGTGATTTTTGTTGCCGATACATCTGTATTTTAATTATTAAAGAGAAAAGAATCTAGAAAATTAATTATTTTTGAGATAGAAAATAACAGGTTGGTATTAACCTAAAGAAGAGATCAAAAACATAACTATGATCGCAGACTCTTCTTGCGGTTTACCAAAAGCAGCAATATGCAGATTCGCCGTAATTCAGGACTATTTAACCCGTGTCTACTAACTCTAATCCCTGTCGAATTATTGCTTTATTCAATCAGGCTGGAGGGGTTGCCAAAAGTACCCTAACTATGAATTTGGGCTATCATCTGGCACAACTTACTCATCGAGTATTGCTAGTGGATATTGACCCCCAAGCCTCTTTAACTAAATTTATGGGTTTAATTCCCAAAGAATTAGACTCTACCATTGCCGATGCCATTATCGAAGAACTTCCCCTACCCATTCACGAAGATATTCATGGCATGGACTTAGCCCCAGCTAACCGCGTTCTTTCTGGTGCTGAAATGCAATTGGTCAACGCGCCCCTGCGGGATTTTCGTCTCAAAGAAGCTCTCGAACCCCTGCTTTCTGAATACGACTTTATTCTGATCGATTGTCCCCCTAGTTTGGGCTTGCTTTCTTTTGTCAGTCTTGTCGCAGCTACCCACGTTCTCGTTCCTATCGAAACTCATATTAAAGCTTTTGAAGGAACTGACGAACTTTTACAAACTCTCAATTCTGTCAAAAAAGCTAACAAAAAATTACAAATAGCTGGGTTTGTTCCCACTCGCTATGCCAAAAGTAATTCGGCTGATGTGCGTACTTTGGGTGCAATTCAAGAACAACTCAGTTCTTGGGGTCAAATTTTTCCTCCCATTCCTCGTGCTACGGCTTTTGTGGATGCTTCGGAAGAACGCGAGCCATTAGCTGTTTATGCTTCCAAACATCCCGCCGTTCCCCTACTAGAGAAAATAGCCGAATCATTAGTGTCTTTATAATTTTATTTTTTCCTTAACAACTATGAGTCCTCGCAAAAGCAATAAAACCTTTGGCGGTAAAATTACCACTCCGACCCCAAGTTGGTTATCCGAAACTGAATCCCATCTTGTAAGGGCTGATTCTTTATTAGTTAAGCTGTCTGATATTCATCGCCCAAAAGAGCAGCCCAGACGTTATTTTGACCCGACCGCCTTACAGGAGCTAGTAGCCTCGATTAAACTACACGGTATCTTGCAACCTTTATTAGTACGTCCTCTGACCCAAGGAGGATACGAATTAGTAGCGGGAGAAAGACGTTACCGCGCTGCAACAGAAGCACAATTGTCGTCAGTGCCAGTGGTAATCAAAGAACTCGATGATGAATCGGCGATCGCAATTTCTTTAATTGAGAATCTCCAAAGAGAAGACCTAAATCCTCTTGAAGAAACTGAAGGTATTCTCCAATTGTTAGCGATTAAATTCAAGAGCGAGCTTGAAGAAGTTCCGCTCACTCTCTATCGGCTGCAAAAAGGTCTAAAAAATCGAGATAACTCACTATCGGGTGAGCCAATAATTGAATCATTTGATGATGAAAAAGAGTCTTCCCATAACGTTATGGGAAACTCCGAATCTCCTCAGTCAAACATCAATGATGAAGAACTATCGATTGTTGAAGAAGTCTTTAATGGCTTGGGATTAATGAATTGGGAATCGTTTGTTAAGAATAGATTGCCTTTATTAAATCTTCCCGAAGATATTAAGCTCGCTTTACGGGAGGGAAAAATTGCTTATACCAAAGCCAAAGCAATCGCCTCTCTAAAAGAAGAAGCATCAAGAGTCACTTTACTTGCTGAAGCAATTGAAAAGCAGCTTTCCCTCAGTCAAATTAAGGAAAGAATTAAAGAATTACAACCTACTTCACCATCTCAATCTCAAGAAATACCAGAGCGTCTCAAAGCTGCCTATCAACAGGTTAAGAAAACTCGTATTTGGGAAGATAAGAAAAAGCGCAGACAGCTTGAAACTCTGCTGAACAAACTTGAAGCTTTAATCGGTCAAACAAATAAAGAATGATTTGAATATTAGTTTCTTTTTTTTAGATAAGAAGTTTGTTTAATCGCATAATTTACAATCCAAAATTCTTTAATAAGAGTGTCAAACATAAACTGCTACTACTCCAGAAAAGAATAGATGTTCTATAAATAACAACTGTGGTCTTGAGTGAATAATTTTAGAGTTTAATCAAATAATGGAGTCATACGGATATGTCAGAGAAGGCTTTAATAAAAAAGCTGCTGTCAGCATGGATAGATTATATTTACTTGGAAGATTTGAGTAATGCTAGTGTTGATGCCGTCACTCCACAGGGACAAAATATTTGGGATAAAGGAGTTTCTTTGATAGGAGATAATTTAGTGCTATCAAAATCAAAGTTTCAAGAATTAAAAGAGGAATATTTTGACAAGAAGACCCAAAAGAAACCACAAGCTCTCAAAATAGCCCTGGCATTTCCCCAAATTTATAAGGTTTCCAAAAAACAAAGACAGTTTCGTCCCCTTTTTACCATTGACGTATCCTCGATTTTTCTTGGCAGGTTTCGCAGTCGGGGATGGGATTTAACCGAATATGATTTTCAGCCTGTTATTCCCAATTTAATGGAGTTAGCGCGACTGGATGAAGAAGAAGTAGAAAACCTCGTGACAAAAGAAGGATTGAAAGTTTTTTTAGAGACTACCTTAAAACATCCTTTTTCGACTTTGCAAGATTTTCTAGAGTTAATCGAACTACCATTTTCTTCACTACCCTTAACTGGACTTTCGGAAAGAAACAAGAAAAAATAGCTATAAGCCTGGTATAGTGATACTTGTACTTGATTAAACTTCTGCCAATCCAGAATGAAAGAAACAACCCTATCAGCGATGCCACCATGCTTTGA
>NZ_LR214377.1 GCF_900659865.1 Hyella patelloides LEGE 07179 | reverse complement strand
ATTAGGCTTATTATCCCTAATTTAACCATATTCCCTATTTCTTTGTACTAGTCCCATATTTGAGAATATATGTTCTATTTAAATGAGGGATTTTTCCTCAAAGTGTAACCCTCGTTTGAACAACGCCGATTTGTAGAGCAATTCATCTGGCGAGCACGTAGTGCCACAGCGATGCCCTATCGCGATCGCCTTGGGGGGCAAAAAACATAATCTTTACATATTACATTTTGACGTGCGAAAAGAGAATTGATGGTTACAGAGGAGAACATAATTTTTCTAGTTTTGTTCCCTGGATTGGTGAAATGCAATTGTATAATCGGCAGCAACGAGAACAATTAGGCACATCCGCTGGTTTATCTGCGATCGCTCATCATTACCTACTACCTGGAATTTTGCTAACTATTTTGGCGACTCCCACAGAGCGGTCGTAGCGATAATTCAAGATGAAGAGTAACTACGCCTATTTTCGGTTTTATGGTTCACTCAATGATTTTCTGCCTTTATTTAGAAGACAGCAAGGCTTTAGGTATCTGGTTCGCGGTAATCCCTCCATTAAAGATACCATCGAAGCTTTGGGCGTTCCTCATCCAGAAGTGGAATTAATTCTCGCCAATGGTCGGTCGGTCAACTTCCTCCCTGTATTGTTACTCCTCAGCTTGATGCCGATGCCTGCTGTGCTGCTGCCTGGTTTCAGCTGACGCGCTCTTGTTTGAAACAGTCAACTGTTGACCGACTAAGGGCGATCGCCTGTTCGCCCTTACCTCATTTTTGGAATTAATCTTCCCAATATATTCCCCCTTCATATGTCAAGATTAATTCTATATTATTAACAATTTCAGGATTTAGGAATCCATCCTTTATCAAACTGTCAGGCACTTTAGTTAAGTCGAAATCAATAACCCAATCTCCAAACCAATTATCAGCAACACTTTCATTAATTGAATTATCATTCTCATTAATGAGATTATTTTCCCCAATCTTAATAGTGGCAAACTCTAAAGGTGATAACACATCAGGAGCATCAAGTTTAAAGATTATTTCTGTAAGTTTGGTATCTTCGATATGAGGTGGAATAATCTCTTCTGAAATGTGAAAATTCAACTTTTGCGAATCCGTATCTGTGTTTGAATTGATAAAAGTATGCCATTCCCCTGGAAATGCTTGTTTGAGGTTGAAATAATACGCTTCAGAATAAGATTTTAGTGCATCTAAACTGGTGACATCTTCCCTAAACTTATCTCCTCCATCTAAAGCTGTGTAACTCAAGGTAATAATCACATCGGAAATGGTGTCAAAATTAATGCGATTGGTTTGTTTGGGTAAACTGAGTTCCCAGGTAGAAACTGCGCCATTGCCTTCAAAGGGTAAGTAGCGGGTATCCCAGTAAAAATTAAGTTCAAACAAGCCATTATCCATAGCCCCTCTGGAAATGGCAATTTTTTGATTGCGTCGCCAATTTGAGCGCAAAATTGACTCATCTGGTGGGTTTTCCCCTCCAGCCAGTAGGTATTCAACTGCATTAATATCAGGTTTTAGCAGTGTCTTGTTAGAGGTTTGGGTTAAGGTGGCGCTGATGTTTTGATAGGGACCAACAACTGCGGGGATGGAAACAGCAATGGTTTTTATTTGACGAGCGTAGTGACCGGGGAAGTCAAAGTCAAAAAGTTTTTCACTCAATTCAAATTCGCATTTTCCTGTTTCTTTCAATTGTTGGAAAGCTTGGGGATTTAGTTGTAGCAGCGAGATGGTTTTCTCAATTTCCAAACGACGGACGTTACCTTCAATGTAGGCTTTTTCTAGTTGATTTAAACCTAACATTAAACTTTCTCCAGCTAGCAATCCTTTTTTCAAGCTGTCCCAATAATCGAAGTTAATATGGGTGTCGTCTTTATTGAGTTCGTATTGGTAAGCACTTTGGGTTGCCATTGCCATATCCAGAGCAATTTTGTAGGTTTGGAAGTAGAGGATCGAGAGGCGACTAACCATCCATTGATATAGCTCTTGATTGGTAAACTTGCCTTTGAGGAAGTCTTCTATTTCTTTGGCTTGCTCAATGCTTTTTTCGTGTATTTTTAGTTCTTGTTCAGCAATGGCTTGTCGAATTTTGTGAGCTTCTATCTGATATTCGATTTGCTGAACTTCGATTTCAGCTAAATTCTTTTGTAGCTTCCAGTCACTCCGTCTGCGCTTGTATTGAGAACCAGTGCTGATAAGCCCAGCCTTCTGGTTAAGAATGTTAGCATTTTTCTCGGTAACGTCAGCTATAGCTTCGGTGGCTGCGCCCGGTTTCGTACCCCCACTAGCTAATCCAAAGATTGTGGGGAGGAGATGACCTGGTGCACTCTGTTTGCGGATGTAAGAGGAAGCCTTCAGGAATAATATGGCAAAAGACCTCTTTGCCAGATCTATTTTTTCTAGTGCATTCAGGTTTTCATCGTACAGTTTTTGATAGTGGGTTTTTCGTTTATCTGCATTTGCTTTGCTCTGGTTCAGAGAATTCAATGTTTCATTTGCCTCTTCAATTTGCTTTTCTTTAGTTGTGGTAATCAGTTTCAAGATGCTTTGCTCGTGGCTGCTTCTAAGCAATGTTAGTTCTTCTGCATCTTTTTTCTCCAACGCACTTAATAAAGATGCACCCAATTGAATCAGCGTGGAGGTGATGTTTTTGGCTCGCTCCAGCATATAATCAAAACGATAGTTGGGAACCGCAGGGGTTAATTGGGAAACCACACTCAGAGGTGTTGTTCCTGCTGCGACTGCTCTAACTAGTTCGATGGGGTCGAGCGGAGGTTGGAATAGTGCTAGTTGTCGTCTTATTCCTTCAATACTCAAGGAATGACGAATTTTATAAAGCCGATCTTCTACTCGCTCCCAATAGGCAATAAATTGTTCGTTTTCTGGAGCGCAGAAGTAGGTATTAAGATCGTTAAATGGCGTGCTGGTAATCGTTATGCGGGTAGGATCGCTAACGCTATGCTCTAGGTCGATTAGAAACTGGGGAATGCCATCTTCATCACTTTCATATTGTTTTTTGATTTCTTGGAATGTTTTCGGCTCTGGTACTTGCCTTTTGCCTAAGTTTTCTGGTTCTTCTCCCAGTAAATCGTAAGCCAGTATATAGAGTATTGTTGCCTCACTAATGGATTCTCGGTTATCTTGGGCAAATAATAAATCTCCCCAGTCGAGCAAGTTGTCAATGTATTTCATGACGATCGCTTTTTCGTAAGCGCCGATTCTCAATCGAGCGATCGCGTGGGGGTCGAAAGGATTATTATTGTAGGCATCAATCGCTGCGTCGTTACTTAATACATCTTCCAGTTTTTGTAGGGTATTGCCTCGGAACGGCAGAAAACGCCAAAAGCGATCGCTTTGATTTTTGCTAGCATCAGAAATTTGCTCTGCACTAAGAGCTATATACCCAATATTGACCTCAGCAATTTGTCCTTGAAAATAGTCTGTGTTGTCATATTTTTTACCTAGGAAAACATCTGATTGGGCATTAATTGCTGTGCTTTCGCCACCATAAATCACGTCATCAACTAAGACACCATCAAAATATAATTTTCCCGAACGCTCTCCATCACGTATAGCAGTCACATAATGCCATCGATCGTTATTAACCTCTACATCTGAACTAGCACGATCGGGAGGAGTGTTACCATTGTTAAAAGCAAATTTAACTAATCCCTCTTCCAGGTAAATACGCCAAAAATCATTATTATCATTATTAGTACCAGCAGAAATTAGCGTGCCAGAAGATTCTGTAGTTTTGAACCATAGCCCAACGCTAAACTCCCTTTGCTTAAAATCGCCAACACCATTTTCTCCACTAGGAATTTTGACATAACTCTGATTGTTAAAACTCAAGACATTTCTGGAGCTTGCATTGGGAAAATCATTGACTGTCTCCCATTGGAAATCACCTTCTATTGTTCCGAAGTTGCCACCGATGGGATCGCGGAGAACATTTCCACTCCCCTCATTAATTGACCAATAACCAGCTAGGTTTGGGTGATTAAATTTAGGCTTTGTAGGGTTGAAAATGTAGTGATACCATTTCTGGGCTTCTTCAAACCGTTGGTTGGAGTTGAGAGTGTTGGCGACTAAAAAGGGGATGTGGAAAAATATTTCCCAGAAGTAAATTCCTAAAGGTCCATCAAAATCTAATGGTCTGCTATTAGGAGAATTGACAAAGTCTGTAGGAGAGAAGCGATCAAAATTTAATTCAGGTGTGAGTTGCGAATCAAGGGTCAGTAAATTATCCAAACCACCTACAAACATTTTTTGACTGAATTGTCGAATAGTGGTGGTGTTTGTTCTTTTGAAGGTAAATTTTAGCTCTTCTAGATTAGAAATATCAGCAGCATCATAGGATAGGGCGATTTCATCATTTTGAGTAACTGCCTTTAAGCTATCGTCAATCTGTTGGAAACCATTCGCTT
Source organism: Hyella patelloides LEGE 07179 (assembly GCF_900659865.1). Taxonomy (GTDB): domain Bacteria; phylum Cyanobacteriota; class Cyanobacteriia; order Cyanobacteriales; family Xenococcaceae; genus Hyella; species Hyella patelloides. Next base: position 2,706 of record NZ_LR214377.1, on the reverse strand, counting down.
GTTGAGGAAAAGCCAGAAAAGCCTCGTCTCCATTATCGAAAGTGAACCACTCTGGTTGATTGTCGATTCCTCTGACGGAGACATTGGACTTAGATATGTTTTTTGTTATTAATGGGATGAATGGGATTGAAGCATTAAAGATTTGCTCGTCACTAAGAGCTACATTCCAAATACTGACTTCAGCAATTTGACCTTTAAAATATTGTTCTGGTTGCCCATTATTTTGTCTCGCACCAATAAGAACAGGGGTGGAATCATCAGGAGGATTGCCTCTAAAAGGTTGAGAATCTGTAAGCTTACCATTAATATAAATTTTTAAAGTGTTTCCATCGTAGGTAGTAGCTACATGAATCCACTCACCAAAGGTCACAGTTTTATTAGACGATATATCAAACGGTGGTGTATTACGATAAGAACGAATTTTTCCATCTTCCACGTCCATGTAATAAGTCGCACTTACACCACCATTAAATTTACTAATAATTGTTCCCCGGCGTTCGGGTTTTATCCAAGCAGCCATGGTATAACTTTTGAACCCATCAAACCGAAGATGACTTTGTTCGCCTAAATCTACATAAGCATTATTACCATCCAGCCTTAGCACCTTACGAGAAAAGTTCTTGACTGTTTCAAGTTTGGCATTCCCTTTTAAAGTCCCATTTGTGTTGCCTACGGAATCGACAATTTTATTCCCACTAAGCTCATTCATTGACCAATATCCCACCAGTCCAATCAAAGGGTAACGATCTCTGGAATCATCAGCATAGTCAGCATGGTTATCATACAAAACATTATCTGTTGGAATTGCCATCAATTTACTGTCAGATATTACGCTTCGTCTGGCATTAGAGGGCTTATTCTCCAAGATTACTTTTGTATTTTCTTGCAGTAAATCAATGCTCAAACAGATGCCTGGGTTTTGGTCTTGGGTCACATAAGATTCATCCTGTTGAAGCAAATCGCCAAATAAGGTGAGAATTTTTTCGGGTTCTGAACCATTACTAGGTATGGGCAGTGCAGTGACTTTACGCCATAGGTTGTCACTAAGTTGGTCGTAGTTTTCGATAACAATATCTTTGGCTAGGGTTTGGGGTTGTATCCACTGTTTGCCAAATTTTTGGAATGAATACTTAATTGTTGCTTTGGTTTCAGTTTCGACTTCCTGTGCATTCCCTTCTTGTTTTGTTTTTTCTATTTGCAGGACTTCTACCCAAAAGATAAACAGCTTGTTAAAGGCATAAGTTGCGTTAATATATTCGGAGTTAATGACCAAATCAATTTTCTCCCAAGCTTCCCAGGTTGGGTTCTTCGCTTCGGGATTGATGCACTTCCGGTAATAATAAGTGTAGGGTTCAGTGGCAGTGCGACCAAATAGATATAGGGTGTCTTGCGCTTCAAAATTCTTTTCTACGGTGCAGCGATAGCCCCCTGCTGGTTTGAGTTGGGCAATTTCGGTAAATTGCTCAAAATAGTTTTGGTAAGCTGTTTCTACCGATTCTGGAGTGATATCTGATTGCAGTAACTCTTCTTCAAATTCTTGATAAATCGGGCTTTTTATCTTTCGCAGACTAGGATCTAGATAATTTTCGGGATACAAGAATACTTTGCGATTTGCTTCCCAAACTCGGTAATTCATCATCCATTGCCACCAATTTTCGGGAATATCTAGTTTTTCTACCCCTGGTTCTAATCCCATTTGGCAGCGATGTAAATAAGTTTGAATGGCGAGAGTTGCTTCTTTGATGATGGAAATCGAGATTGCACTGGAGGTTTCTACATCAATTAGTAGTTCTTGGGAAAGATGGCGCAAGTTTTCATATTTCTGTTTCCAGATTATCCAAGCTGTTAGTACATCCCGCTTGTGTTCGTTCAGTTCACCTTCAAGTTTTTCCCTAACTTGAATCCATTGTTCATCATCGTATTTAGCTTTGGTAACTTCCCTGACTGCTTGAGAAGCATTTTGATAGAGTTCCCAATTTTCCGATTCTCCCACAACGGTCAAGTTTTCCAGCTTCAGCAACTTAATAAACCAGGAAATATTCACCCCAAGATGGTGACTTAAGTTAAAGCATTGTTTTAGTTTAGTGATGCCTTCAACTGTCTTGTGTAAATCCCTACCAAGATTTAACTGATCGCTTTCTTGGTTCTCTGGTGGGGAAACCAGTAGAGAAATTTGTTCTGGCTTCCAACCAGTAATTGTAGCCAGTTCCTCAATATGATTATTTGACTCATTTTCAGAGACAGAGGCAAAATATTCAACAAGTTCATTTTTTTCATCACCAAAAGCTGCAATTAATCCTTTAAAGTGATGAATATTTTGGATGTTGTTGATGCTTAATTGGGATAGTTCGTTAATACCAAAAGCTTCTTTATTGTCTCCAATGCTCTGAAGTTCAGTGGGAGTAAGTTCTAGTTTCTGAGTTAGTATTAGTATTCTTGAGAGAAATCGGAAAAACTCGACAATCTCCGACCATTCTTGCTCTTGTTTGACTGGAGTCATACGAAATCTGACATAATCGGGAGTTTGAGTAGCAATAGAAGTTAAATCAAGTAAACTAATGGCTAAATCAGCTTCAATAGCAAAAAGTTGAGAAAGACAGAATAACCCTGTGGTCATCTAATTTTTTAAACAGTAATCCCAAAGAGCGACTCGACAAATTTTTTTTGTCCCAAAACATCATTTTTAGCAACTCCTTCTACTTGACC
>NZ_LR214376.1 GCF_900659865.1 Hyella patelloides LEGE 07179 | reverse complement strand
TTCAGTTAGTTTCTGACTTAGAAGATATCACAAATCAAGTTGTTACAATCAAACCTTTTCCTTTATCTAATGATTTAATAGATTCTTTGGCAGCAGTAGGTTAAGCAAAACCTGAGCTTTATTTAGATAGTAATATTCGTCGAGGAATTTCTGCTTTTTCTAAAATAGAAACCGTTGAACTAAATGATGGTTTATTACGTTTAAAAAAGGATTTATCATCAGGAAAATGGCACGATCTATATGGGCATTTAAGAGAGCAAAATAACTATGATGTCGGATATCGATTTATTCATAACTAAACTAAATTAATAAATTCAGTTTAGTTATTGTGGCTGAGAAAATACGGTGCGCGAAGTAGCAGACTTTTCCCGATCGCTTTATGGAAGAAGCAGTATGCAGTGGGGGCGGTGAAAGCTAGTTAAGTTGGCAATTATACTAACTCATTTGCTATTGTCGATTCTTAAACAAATTACGTGCTATCGTCGCTAACTCATCAGCTTGTAACCCGTCACTCAGGTCAATACGAGAAGAACTAGAGGTTGCTTGAGAGGAGTTTGATGATACTACTTTATTGATGACATTTTCGGGATGAGTTTGCAGTATTACTACACCAGGACCTCTCAGTTTGGCTAAAACAAGTCCTTCACCTCCGAATATAGAAGTGAATATGCCTCCTGCCAATTTTACCTCGTATTTTACTGACTCAGCAAAGCCCACAATGCAACCAGTGTCAACATTTAAGCTTTCACCTCTATGAAGGTTAATTACTTTAAGATCGCCTCCTGCGGTGATAAATACTCTGCCATTTCCCGTGAACTTTTGAAATATAATACCTTCTCCACCGAGAAAGCCACTCAAGCCCAGATTCATTGTTACATCGAGTCTTATGTTGGGGTCTGAAGCTAGCCATGCACCTCTTTGAGCTATAAAGCTATAGTTGGAAGACACTTCAACATCTTCTATAGTAGTTAAATATGGACTGGCAAAGGCAATTCTTCCACGTTGACTTCCATTATTAACCCATAAGACCTGAAACAGCTTTTCTCTTGTAACTAGCTTTTTAATAGCTGAGATGATACTGCCTGTGGTGGTTTTAGCTTCGATGAATCCGTCGCCATAGCAGAATGCGCTGGGTTCAGCATAAATAGACTCTCCAGGTTCAAGGGTTATCTCTACGCCTTTGTGATTATCAGTGTAGGTAGTCATTTTGTGTCAAAATTAATTTTTAATTTCACTCTATATATCAGTTTGAACCAAATTATAAGGAGAAAGTTCCAGTAGCAAGGAGACGGATGAAGTTTAATTGTTGTAATTTGTAACAAAGCGATCGCTTTCTAACTAGGTTTGGTTGTTATAGAACTAAGAATTGGGGATTAACGAGAATCTAAAATCTAAGGCTGGAGATTTCCGATTCAGATCGAGACTGTAGCTACCAAAAAATTGATGTGCTTTGTCAGATAAGGACGGTGTCAACTACAGACTACCGAGTAATTCTTTCTCTGAGGCTTTAAGAACTGAGTGCAGCAGGGCTTGCGTTGTCTTGAATTCTTGTTCAGTACCATTGTCTTGAGATAAATCATCGAGTGCTTCAAGAAATGCGTAAACAAGGACTCCCTTGAATACTAATTTTTCAGCCTCACTCAACGGCAAACATTGGTGATACATCAACAAAGTGTCTTTAAGTTCCTCAAAGGTTAAGAAACTTCCTCCTCTGGCTGAAGAACTACTAATTAGTCCGATACATAAATCGAGCAATCGCTCCCCATTCGTTGACATATCCACATCCACAATACCGCTTAAAGAATTATCCTGAAAGAAGACATGGCAAAACCGAAAATCGTTGTGAATAACTGTTCGAGGCAAAATGCAAACCGTTGTTTCTTCGATCTCGCGCATCGATTCTAAAACAAGCTCCTGGGAGACAAAAGGGTTATCTTTCAGAGCTTTTGGCAAATTATGGCGATCGCTATACTGACTTTCCCAAGTCCAATCATCTGCCCCCATCACTGGATGTAAATACGCGAAGCCAATCCGATGAAACTGAGCCATTGCCTCAGCATACTGCTGCAATAAGTGTTTGCTGGCTCGCTCCATTGGTTTTCCTGGAACATCACGCATCAAGTAAACGACATCATAATCTGACTCTACATTCTTCAATGGCGACAAATACCAACTGCCATTGCTGCACCGAATAATTTCAGGCACTAAGATTCCCTGCTTTCGTGCGTAGTCTAGCCACGGAAACAGTTGATCTGGATTCTCGTGCATTTCGTGCGAGGCAAATTTGAGATGGTAAATCTCGCCATCCGCCTTGAGCTTTGCAACCAGCCCATAAGCAACGTGTAACACCTCGACTGAGACTGCTTGAAACTGGTACTGCTGCTGAAGATGGTGAACGACAAATTCTGTTGTTGCTTCGACTGAATTGAAACCATAGATGTCTTTTAGCTCGGTAAGAACATCTTTTCCATAGGGCGATAAAACTTCCATAGATTATCACTACACTTGAGGTTTTTTATAACTTAGGCTCATGACTACCCCATTGTAAACTCAGCAAGCTAACTCTTTATTAGAGGGAAAGCTGCCACCTAAATGGGGTAAATAAGCGCGAGAGTATTATGAGAGGCAGTCTAGATAATATTTTGTGCGTCGTGACTTAAATTCCTAGTTTTACCCCATCATACAAAATCCTACTTCTGCTTGCTCCAGTTATTGCCATAATTCCTAGTCAGTATCTTGATTTGTGTCAGAACTTAAATTTTGAAACATTTGATAGTAGGGAATTTGATTTTGTACTGCATAGCTGGTTTTTGAAGAATAGTAATTTCCTTCGCGATCGTGAAAAGCCCAAGTGGTAGGAAATTGCATGATCGCACCCATAGTTAAAGGGACTCCTGACTCTTTCAATGTTTTAATTCTGCGGTGGAGAGTGCTTCTAGATAAACCAGTTTTTTCTGTGAGTTGGCGATAGGTGTATTTTTGTCCTTCTATAAGCATAGTTGAAAATGCGATCGCTATTCTAATTCTAAATGTGTCAAGAGTTTAATTTTGACACAATATATTGACCGCGTCATTAATTAATAAAAATCCTTGGTATCTCACTCTTGACAAAGTAGTCCTGAGAACTTCACTCTCTTAAACGTGATAGTTTCATTGGGAAATTAGAAGAATGGAGACAGAAAAATTTAGAAATATTTTGACTACCAGCATACTCACCAAAGCTAAACTTGATTGAAATTATCTATCCATTCATCAAATATGAATGGATAGATATCGACGCTTATAGTAGTCGAAAGAACCTAGTTAAATATCTCGAAAAAGTGCTTGATAATTTTGATAGCCAATATGTAATTAATAATGATTAGCCTGCAAGCATACATAACTAATCAGAAATATACCTAAATCAAGGACGAGGAGTTTATCTAATTTCTTCTCGCTTGTCCACAATAATAACTTCAGCATTACTGTCAGAAGCAATAGTGCGATCGCGATTGTTAATGGTAGTTTTAGGTTCAAGAGGGTCTACAACACTGTTACTAGTAGTTCTGTTGTAGGTATTATCATCAATATCATGAGCATCGTATACCCCATATTCTTCAATACCGCTATTCCGTAAGATTTTTTCAGCACGGCTGATATCATCATCTGAGCCATTTACCATCACTAGATAACTACCGCTACTAACCCGATCGCTATAAATTTTGGCTTTATCTTCAGGAATACCCAAACCGACTAGACCACCAATAATACCTCCTGCTGCTGCACCGATACCAGCACCAGCCAAAGTGGTTGCAATGGTAGTGGCTGCTTCTCCAGCTACGATTATCGGACCCACACCAGGAATAGCTAGGGTACCTAATCCTACTAGCAAACCACCGATACCGCCTAATACAGCCCCAGAAGTTGCTCCAGCACCAGCACCCTCGGCTGCATTGTTACCTTCATCGTAGGCGACATCTACCCCTGCCGATTTAGTAACTTTGCCCGCATCTTTGGCGATAACGTTGACTCGGTTCATATTAAAACCATCGCTTTTGAGAGCGCGTAAAGCTTTTTCTGCCTCATCACGACTATAAAATAATCTTATCGAACGTTTGTACTTGTTCATGATTTTGTTTTAATAAACCTCACCTTATTCTTTTCTGCATCGGTAGTTAATTCATCACTCAAAAGTTGTAGGTGCTAATAACTATTACTTTTGTAAGAGAAAAAATTAAGGGCGTGTTTTACTGTCAATTGGTTCATTACCTGTAATTTGTTCGCCCAGTTTTTCAACACTGCTGGGTAATATCTCATCTAAATTAAGTTTTTCCCCAATGGTTTCATTGTTGTTTTGCTCTGCTCTTACTTCGGCTTTCTCCGATCTCATCGCCTGTCTTTGTTGACGACTCGCTTTAGCAGCTTTGTATTCAACATCGCTTATTTCTGTTTCGGGATTTGCATTGGCTACGTCACGGGTCAGAGAATCCGCGATCGCAGGGTAGGGATTATTAGCATTCCTACATCCAGGTTGTTTTTAATTGATTCAGTCGTGACAAATGGAGTCGCCCTTAAAGAGTCGTATAAATCCGCCCAAGGATTCGGTTTACTTTGCACTAAGTCGGATAAAATCATCCCCGCCATTGTTCCTTTACTCATTCCCCAAAGGCTAAAACCCGTGGCGACGTAGATGCGATCGTTTGCAGGGGTTAATTTTCCGATGTAGGGTAGTTTATCAAAGGATTCGTAATCTTGACTCGACCAACGATAGTCAATTTTATCAACGCCAAAATGAGAATGAGCATAGCGTTCTAATTCTTGATAAGATTCTTCGGTTTTGCTTTTCTCTCCAACCTTGTGACCACCGCCACCGATTAACAGCAGTAAACCGCCATCTTCTGTGGGAGTAGTCCGAATTGAGTGATAATTTTTGCCAACACCGATATACATTCCTTCGGGTGCTTTTTCGGGGTCGATCTTTGCTCCAATAATATAGGAACGCTGGGGATAACTTTTAGCAAAAAATAACCCTCGATCCATAATAGGAAGATGAGTTGTTAGCAGTACATCAGCAGCTTGTAAAGTTATATCGTTAGCAAATATTTTACAGGGTGTTCCTTCTTCAACAGTTTGAACGCGACTGTTCTCAAAAACGTAACTGCCGCTGATAATAAATTGCTTCTAAAATAAAACGACTGTTCTCTATCAAGGCGGGATATAGCTCTATTTGTCTATTTTTTGCTAAGGTTTTAGATAATTCTTGAGAAAGAGTTAAAAAAAGAGATCGCCTATTTGAACTCTAATAGCGATCGCTACATTCGATAAAAAAGAGAATTAATGGCAAACGAAACATCTAAAAGCTTTAACAAAAAGTACTTTGGAAATCATCAATACTGGTATATTTAAGCATGGTTTGCCTCATCACAAACGTGGGAGTATTGACTAACTGTTGCAGTCATCAACACTAATCAATTTCCGAGCAGGTAACGTTTAATATCCGATGATAAATGAGCGATGTTCAATGAGAAAAAGAGCCATTGTCACAATTTGTTCTGGTAATTACTTTCCTTATGCCAGGATTTTATTATCTTCGCTGCAAACTTATCACCCAGAAGCATCGTTATTTCTTTGTTTAGCAGATGCTATACAGCCAGGAATTGAGTTGGGCATTTCAGAGGTTGAGGTTATACCAGCAGATTGCTTAGATGTGATGAATTTCCCTGATTTTGCTTTTCGCTACGACATCATGGAGTTTAATAGGGCGGTTAAGCCTTTTGTGATGCAATGGTTGATAGAGATTAAAGGCTTTGAGGAAGTAATTTATCTCGATCCTGATATTGAGTTATTTGCGCCTATGACTCCCGTGTTGGATGCTTTTGCGGAGGGGGCAAATTTTGTGTTGACTCCCCATTTAACTGCACCTGCGGAGTTTGACGAGTTTCCTGACGATATCGGCATTATGAAAGCTGGTATTTATAATTTAGGTTTTATGGGGATAAAAAATAGCCTTGATGGAATTAGTTTTTTACACTGGTGGGGAAGAAAATTAAGGTTTCAGTGCCTTAACCAGCAAGATCGAGGGATTTTTGTCGCTCGGCAATTTGTGGATTTATTGCCAGCATTTCACGACAATGTAACCATCTTACGCGATCGCTCTTTGAATGTCGCCTACTGGAATTTAGATCGAAGAGATTTAACTAAAACTGATGATGGTTGGTTAGTAGATGGCGAACCATTAAGGTTTTTTCACTTTAGTGGAGTGGATATCAAACAACCCCGCAGATTATCTAAACATACCACTCGTTTTAATAACAATCTCACACCAGCACTGCAAGAGATTCTTACTCAGTACTTAAATAAGTTAGTTAAGTATAATTATGGTGTAGAGCCATATCCAGGCTATGGTTATGGTAAGTTTAATCGGGGTATTGCGATCGCTAATATTATACGTCATTGTTATCGCAATTTAGTTGAACCTTGGCTGGATAATCCCTTTGAAACTTTTATTAATTATCTCAATCAATCCTCATCGGAATCATTAGACAGTTCTCCCTGGTTAGTGACTAATTTGATGCATTATGTATGGTTGCAAAGAAAAGATTTACAACGAGTTTTTAATTTACAACAAGATAGCGATCGCTTAAACTATTGTAATTGGTTTGTGCAGAATGCAGCAGCAGAATATGACATTGATAGCTATTTCATTACTCCCGTAGTAGAAAACATCAGTCAGCATTACGCCCGCCAGATAAAAGCCAAAACTTTAAAAGATGATATTTGCGTTATTGGTTATCTCAAAGCAGAAACAGGAGTAGGACACGCAGGTAGAATGGTTGCTAGTAGCCTCAGAGATGTTGGGGTTAAAACCCAAGGCTATAATGTCACCCTTAATGTGATGGCACGTCAAGCATCAACTGTTGTAGACAATATGTTGACGCAAAAAATCAATTCCCCGATTCAAATCTATAACATCAACGCCGATCAACTAGGATTAGTACGCAACCATTTAAAAAGGAAGACTCAAAAAGCCACTTATAGCATTAATATGCCTTTTTGGGAATTAAGTAGCTTTCCCCAAGCCTGGGTTAATAACTATCAAGGAATAAATGAAGTATGGGCTGCTTCTCGATTTATTCAGGCTGCACTCCAAATAGTTCTGCCTATACCTATAATTTGGATGCCTCCCGCGGTAACTTTAACTAAATTGACTCCTCTTAGTCGTAGTTATTTTCAACTACCAAAAGATAGCTTTTTATTTCATTATAATTTTGATTTTTCTTCTTTTGCAACGCGGAAAAACCCCCAAGCAGCAATTAAAGCTTATCGGTTAGCTTTTCGTAACTACAAGAAGACTGTTTCTACTGCTTTAGTAATTAAAACTCGTGGCTACGATCCTGAAGGTAAAGCTTTAGCTAAACTCAAAGAATTCACCACCGATGATCCAGATATTTATACGATCAATCAAGAATTAACTTATGACGAAACATTGGCTTTAATGAACTGTTGTAATTGCTATATTTCTTTGCATCGTTCTGAAGGATTTGGCTACACTCCCGCCGAAGCAATGTTACTCGAGAAACCTGTAATTGCTACTGATTATTCAGGGACAAAAGACTTTATTAATCAAGGCACAGGATTCCCTGTAAATTATCAATTAATTCCTGTAAAAAAAA
>NZ_LR214375.1 GCF_900659865.1 Hyella patelloides LEGE 07179 | reverse complement strand
CGGCCTAGTTTCAATTGCCGGGCGTCGTGCGTTCATCGGGCGCCGGCCAATCCTGGACCTGGTTCGTTTCGGACGCACCTGAAGTCTTGGCCCAGCATGCGCTTGATCCCCTTGAGCGTATTGGTTCCCAGTGGGGGCTGGTCCCTTGGGCCGGGCTGCGGGCGGGGCGGCCGATGGAGTCCAAGGGGCTGACCAATGGGGCCGGTCGTTCGGGCGTTGGGTAGTCTGGCTGCGCGCCATTTGGGTTGCCCAGTAGGCGGGCCTGACGCCGGAACCCCTGACTATGGGCGCGGTCGGTTTCCTGGCCCTGGTCGCCAACGTCGCTGTTGCCCTGATGCTATTCCGGTTTCGAAGTGGTGATTCGGACATGCGCTCGGTCTGGCTGTGCAGCCGCAACGACGCCATTGGTAACGTCGCGGTGATGGTAGCCGCCCTGGGCGTGTTTGGCACGGGCACCGCATGGCCGGATCTGGCGGTGGCCGGCATCATGGGCACCCTGGCGATGACATCCGGCATCAGTGTGGTACGTCACGCCCGCAGCGACATTGCCGCCGCTCGCAGTGCCAATCCCCAGCCCGTATCGGCGGGCACCGGCAGCCGTTAGAACGCGAGCGAAATCATCACCGGAATGAAGGCGAGTGCAAACAGGGTGGTAAGCAATACGGTGCCCGCCGCCTGCCTCGGCGATATATCCAGCATGGTGGCTATGACCACCGTGTTGGCCGCGATCGGGGTAATGGAAATCAGGAAAATGGCCTTGTGCACGGCCGGCTCGTAGATGCCCAGAACGTTGGCATCCAGCCACCAGAACAGGATGGCCACCGCCGGCCAGACGACAAACTTGCCGAAGAACGCCAGCCCGGTGAAGCGGATATTGCCCGCCAGCCCCCGGAAACTGGTGATGCCTCATGCCGATGATCATCATTCCCAGAATGCTGTAGGCCCCACGAAGGTTATCAAACAACGGCTGGAACAGGTCCGGGATGCGGATTCCGGACAGGTTCAGTAACACCGCCGCCAGGAAGGCGTACACCGACGGCAGCTTCACCACCCGCCACAGGGCCGATTTCAGGTCATGCCGGCCCCGGGCCGCAAGGTAAAAGCCCACCGAATTTTCGAACAGGGTGGTGCCGAGCATGCACACGATGTAGAGCCCGAGGCCCTCCTCGCCAAACAGCAGCAACGCCACCGGCACCCCGAAATAGCCAGTGTTTCCCGAACCCACGCACAATGGAATCAGGCTGGCACTGCCATCAGTGATCACCCGTTGCGCCAGTTTCAGCTGGACAATACCAAGAACACAGGACAACCCGAACGCAGGAACGGCAGAAAAATGACTTCCGGTGACAGCGGCGCCGCCATCACCCCGGAAAACACCACCGATGGCGTGACGATGTACAGCATGATGCCGGCGATATGCTTGCCACTGGCGTCCAGATAACGTCCCGCCACCCAGCCAAGTGCGACGGTCACATACAGGGGAATGAGCTTGAAAAACAACGCCAGCGCGGCAGCCATGAACGCTCCAGACAGGAACTATTTATAGGACCGAGTTATCGGGCCAAGCTGGCAAGTGTACCCAGAAAACGATCAGCAATAAAAAAGGGCAGCAAGGTGGCCCCTGCTGCCCAATAAATGCTTAACGCTCAACGCTTTCAGTGATTTCGAGGCGAGCGGAGAAATTGCCAGCGCCTTCGAAGTCAACATATCTACGAGAGCCCTGAGACGATCGGATCAGCCTGAACGCAGATTTTTTTCATTTGTGTCATTCAATCTCCCTTAAAATGGTCACAAATTGTTCACCCGGAAAGTTTGCGTACACTTGTACGCTCAAGTATTTTAGCGCCATGTCGACCAACGGATATTCTGCAATGAGCACCTAATACCTTTTACAGTGGGATATTTGGCATCTTGGCTAGTAGCAGCAATCCAAGGATCGGCGTTAATTTTTGCTAGTCTTGTTTGAAACGTCTTTGCTAATCCCGATAAATTTGACGATCTTTGTTGGCTAATTTCTGCCAAACATTCCCCTAACGTCATCGCTCCTAATGCTGCTACAGTCATACCTTGTCCGTAAATTGGAGTAAACGAACACACTGCATCTCCCAAAACGACAAACCTTTCTGGCTGTCGAGTAAGCTGTTCATAATGACGTAGCCGATTTCCAGGTGGATGATAGATGTCAATAGGTGTAGCTGGTTCTGCTTGTTTAACTGCGTTGTAAATAATTGGTGATGGCAGTTGTTCCAGTGCCGACATAAAAGCATTTTCATCTTTTGAAGGACGCTTAGGAGTCGTATCGCAAATCCCGACAATCCAACGATTATTTTCTATAGGATAAAGTACTCCCATTGCAGTTCGCTGAGGAGGAGCAGCTTGTATATAAGCTCCTTTCCAATCTTCTTGAAAGTCATCAGGAATTTCATACAGACGACTAGCATATCCCATACCCGTTGTAATCCTGGTTTCTTCTGGAGCATCATAACCCAACATTTTTAACCACTGAGGAGCATTAGAACTATAGCCACTAGCATCGACCACAAAATCGGCTGCTAAGGTTTGTTCTATTTTTTTTCCAGTACCGTCTCTTTGTTTAAATTTAACTCCTGATACACCTCTATTGTTCTGACTGGGAACTAATTCTGTTGCGTAAGCCTGTTCTTGAAAATTGATACCATCAATTGCTATTAATCTTTGATAAATTAGCCAATCCAAAATATAGCGACTGAAAGACAAAGCCATAAATCCTGATGGGAAACGATTACTCCAGCCAAAAGGGTTGAACCATTTGACATCTCCCACCATATCAACGGTTGCTGCTCCTTGGGCAATCAGCTCGTCATAAATACCAGGAAATAGTTCTTCCATAATCTGACGACCTCGCGCGAGCAAAATATGAAGCTGGGTACACTGGGAAATTCCTTTGCGCGGTTCTGGTTGAGAAGGAAAACGATCTCGTTCGATTATCGTTACTCGTTCAAAGTAATTAGTCAAAATTTTGGCTGTTAAAAGTCCTGCAATGCTGCCCCCAATAACTATGGCGCGATCGCCTAAAATTGTAGATTTTGTACTCATAGAAGAAGCTCTGGATAGTTTTGTTGATAATTAATTAAATATTTAATTCATAATAGCGAACAACTCGATTATTTGGTTCAACTGTTAACGAATTTTTTTAAACTTTCTTCAGCAATTCATCATCTCTACGAAGGTAAAGTGCGGTTCTAAGAACTGAAGATGTTGATTAAGACCAAACATAAGCTTGCTTGTAGGAGGCATCGACAGATGAAGGCAGAAACTCACGATTTATCGCGGGTAGTTCATTTTATTACTGAGTTGGATATGATAGTTATAGTTTAATATTGGGGTGAACGGCTTCTGTGGCGAAAGCAAAACAGTCAGCTAAAGTAAAAGGAACACGCGATGCTGACTTAACTAAAAAACTAATTTTAGATGCTGCTGAAGTTGAGTTTGCCAAGCAAGGTTTAAAAGGTACGAGAGTAGATCGGATTGCTAAAGCAGCAGGAGTAGCCTCTCGTATGATTTATTATTACTTTGAAAGTAAAGAAGGTCTTTATAAAACAGTTTTGCAGCGTCCAGCAGATGATATTTCTCGAACTATTCAAGATTCTAATTTAGACGGATTATCGCCTGACAAGGCTTTAGCTAACTTACTCAAAGCTGCAATTTCTTATGAAATTAACCATCGTTATCGAGGAATGCTTTTGTTTCAAGAGGCAAATCAGAACCAAGGTAAGTATTTCAAGCTTACTAATTGGGAAATGGGAATTACTATGGTGGAGCAAATACTTCAAAGAGGTATCGATGAAGGCGTATTCCGACCTTTGGATACCTATATGACAACCTTGCAGATTATTGGTAGTTGCGTGTTTTATGCTAACGCTCACGAAAATTTGAAACATCTTACTCCAGAGCAAGATTTATTAAGCCAAGAAATGATTGAGCGATATACAGAGTCGGCGATTCAACTAATGCTCGGTGGTGTGCTTAGAGTAGCATGAAGACTATAACGTTTCTGCCAGCCGAAATAGATTGGTTTTAGAAGTTTTATCGTACAACCAACCTTCTGGGCGAGAGGCTTGAGCCGAAAATCGTTGTCTAACACGAAGCTCATACTCTCGCAATTTGGGAAAAGGATCTAAGATCAAACCTCTTCGCATTAAGTAGGCAAGTACTGGGTAAAAAGAGCAATCAGCAAGGGTGAATAAGTCGCTGGCAATAAAGGTATGTTTTTCAGCTCGTTTCTCCCAAAGGTTGAGATCGAATATAACGGCTGCTAACGCGTTTTTAATCTCTTCTTTTTCGGGATTACTCATTTCTGAAGGCTTCTTGAGAAACAGATTTTCCATCGGCTCATAGGCGCAGGCAAATGTCTCTGCTTCTTGAATCCAAGCGATCGCATTCGCATACTCTTGCCAATTTTTTTGCGGAGGCAGCAGCGAAGATTCAGGATAACGCAACTCAAGATAGTGCAGTATTGCCAATGATTCGTTAATTTTAGTATTGTCAGGTTCAATCAGTAGTGGAGTTTGACCTCTGGGATTTAATGCCAAAAACTCAGGCGTTTTGGTTTCTCGCGGAGAACGCATCACAAATAATCGCTTGGTTACAAACGACAAGTCTTTTTCATTTAGCGCAATTAATACCCTCCAACTGGGTATCGATCCGTTAACAATATAAACTGTTCTTTCTTGATGCATTATCTTCGATCTCCAGATAGCGGGATATAATGTCAGGTTCGTTTGAGCAGTTAAATATTTTGGTTGATAGGGAGACTGGGGGACTAGGAGACGGGGATAATTTTTAATAAAGTAATTATATTATCAGTACTTGATATAAGTTTTACCTTGAGCCCTCAGCAATTCAGTAAGTAACTTCAGTTCATGAGCCAAACTCATTTCTGCCCCAAAAGCCCTCTAAAATTTAAAATATCAAATCCTGGCTGGTAGGAGGTTACATCGAAGCTATTATCGATATTCTCCTCGCGAAAAAGCTTGACCATCCGCTCCGCCTCTTCTTTCTCCTTCGCAAACCGCTCTTCTGGGGAAAGTGTCTCGATCCAGTTCGCTCTAGCATTAGCTTCTGCTCTAGTTTTACTGGGCGCACCAATCCCCCAGACTGCTCCATTATGAGGATCGTAATAAGTGCCGATATATCGCAGCGTTAACGAAATCCGAGGTTCATCCGTCCCTTGAAGTCCCAGCTTCTTGATTCCATGATAGAAGGCTCGATTGCTTTTAAGACTCAACATAAAGAGCGATCCATGAGGTAATGGTAATTTCTGTACGTCTGAACGGCGATCGCTTTTGGTTCTAAATACCATTGTTCGGGTAACGCCAAGAGACACATTGACAATGAACGAAGATTGCCTAACATCGAGGGTTTTATCAGCGTGTTCGCCGATCCAGTCACGACCATTACGATACAGTTGAATTAGGCAATGATTCAATGGATGCCCAATTTTTTGTTCGACTTCTTGACGAATCAAGTCAACCGTTGGAGTCCAATTCATTAACGGGGGTTGTTCGTCTGCTGGATGTCTGTATAGTGGTTCTACACCATCAACCTCTTTTGTACCTTGAAGCGCAATTAAACGGGGTACTGCGCTACCACGATGACTCATTTGATTCCAAGAAATTTCCCGTTCTAAAGTCTCAAATGTATGTTTGTTAATGCAAGACGAAAGGGACGCACAATGTAAGACACTATCACCTGCAATATTAGTCAGTCGAACGGGATTGCCTTCTGAGAGAAGTTCTCCCCAGTGCTTGCTCCCAACACCGAGCTTTAAAAGCGATCGCAGGGCAACCAAATGTTTACCGTGGGTACTGGCAGAAGTGGCTTCTTCTAAAATCTCAACTTGATAGCCAAGCTGAAGGGCTGTCTGTGCTGTGTGAAATATACAGACGTTGGTTGTAACTCCACAGAGGGAAAGTTTAGTAATGTTATTCTCTTGCAGCCATTGATGAAGATTGGTCTGGCAGAAAGCATCGTACCAATGTTTGATAATGTGAATTTCATTATCATTTTTTTTGGCAAATATTTCCTGCAAATCAGCAACAATCTCACTCCCCCAAGAATCTCTAACACAGCAGGGTTTACCAAGGTGGGTTTTGCCCTTTAGTTTTTCTGGGGCTTCAAGATTTTCTCCATAATGAGAAGTAACCCATACAATATGTCGCTGTTGTTGTCTTGCTGCTTGCACTAACCAAGCGATCGCATCGCCAAGTTGTTGTGGTTCAATATGACGCTTAGTAAATGCACCTCCTGGGGTTAGGAAGTCATTTTGTACATCAATGATTAGAAGAGCAGAAAGAGATTTCATCTGTATCCTAGGAGAATCGAGTCTTAGTGAAGCTGTTATATAGTTAATTTTGTATTATATAGTATGACAAAAACCTAAAATGAATAATTCATATTGGCAATGGATTTTGCCGACAAGCATTCGTCGAAAACAACCCAAGTTAGAAGAATGGTTAAAAAATGCCGAACAAAGTAAAATAAGAGCCATCAAAGGTTTTGCTGTTGTTAAAAATGGTGTTACTCTTTCTTGGAGTAATCAGTAGAAAGGAGCTAAAGTCTTGAATTTCAACTTTTTCTGCTTTCTGTTAATAACCATTTAGTGTGCTTTTCCCTTCATTAAAACAGGTTGGAATGGCTCAAAATCGACTTGGCTGCTCAAGGTCATGACACCAGGGCGATTCAAGATTATTTAGGGCATAAAAACATTCACTATATGCCCTAAAGGACTTCCTTCGGTCGCGGAGCGGTATCCTTTAGGACACAATTCGCTATACTCAAATGTCACCTCAAAGATTCGAGAATTTTTGGCTCGATTAGGGTGATGTATTTTATTGATTACAGATGATTTTAACAATGAAACAGCCATCAACTAACTGCATTTTTTCTGAAGTATCGTCAGAATACGCTACATATCGAGCAAGCTACTCACAGTTTGCTATTGACAAAATTTTAGAAGGTTTGGACAACCCATCGCAACTCGTCACAGTCGATATAGGAGCAGGAACGGGGATAGGCTCTCGTCAATTAGCTGAAAGAGGGCTAAAAGTTATAGCGATTGAACCAGACTTAGCAATGATTCAAGTTGCTACACCCCATCCCCTCATTGAATTTCAAGAAGGTACAGCAGAAGTAACACAACTTCCAGACAAGACTGCCGATTTAGTGACTTGTTTCACAGCGTTTCACTGGTTTGATTTTGAGCATAGCTTACGAGAGTTCCAACGTATCCTCAAGCCGTCAGGTAAATTAGCTTTGGTATGGAATCATTGGGACACCAGAGACTCCTTTAGTCGTCAATATAAGAAACTCGTGCGTAGGGCTGGTAGACAAGGTAAAGCTAGAGTTACCCCTTATGATGATTTCCCATCTGGTTTGGTCAAGGCAGCTCGCATATTACTTCTTTGGAATACATGTTTAATACCCAATTTTCAGAATGTTAGTCGTTATAAATTTGCTCATCAACAGACAGTCGATTTAGCTGAATTGATTGGTTGCGCTAGTTCCTACTCTTTTCCCCTCAAAGAAAAAATTCGTCAACAGCTAGTTACAGACTTAAAAAGTTTAATAGATCGTAATCAAGCGACCCATCGTCTTGTATATAAAACAACTTTATTTTTAGCTGAACCAAAAACAAAAGTATCGTAATTCTTTGGATACAAAAAACTTTGGATGATGAAAATTAGCCTAAGTACCAACCGTTACTTGAGGTAATCATTTTGAAGAAAGTATCTCAACTGATTAACGGGACTTAAACAAAAATTAAGCCCAAACAAAGCCACAACTGGCTTTATAAGCTGCAAATACGTGCCGATTTTGGTTCAGCCATTCGACAAAACGATACGGACATCTCACGATTCTGAGGAG
>NZ_LR214374.1 GCF_900659865.1 Hyella patelloides LEGE 07179 | reverse complement strand
TTAATAATATAATTTTTACTTATAATTAAGAGAGTATTTTAGTGCAAAAGTACTGATAAAAATGGTGATTCTAAATCATTTTGGGGTTTGGCGATCGCGCCAATTAAACACTTGTCCATCCACTGAATTTGATATTAACTATCAGGAAGCTGCACTTTACAGTATCTCGCACCATATTCCCCAGGAAGAATGTGTAAATAGCGACTGGTGATATCCAGTCCCGAATGACCCAATTCCTGCTGTTGTAAGTGGATGGGACTACCGTTGAGTAACTGATGGGTTGCCCCCGTATGTCTAATCCAGTGGGGACTGACACCATAAATACCTACTCTTTCCCCCGCATTCTTCACAATGCGCCATACCTGAACCGTGGAATAAGCTTGATGTCTGAGATTGAGAAAAATCGGATCATTTCCTGTGGTATCGTTTTTTTTCGTCCCTTTCAAAGCTTGCCAGAGATGGGGGGTAATCGTCACCTTGCGGGTTTTACTCCCCTTACCAAATAGAGTTACCAAAGCCGAAAGATCGGCTTTTTCGCGAATATCTTTCCATTTGAGATTACAAAATTCCGAT
This sequence comes from Hyella patelloides LEGE 07179, assembly GCF_900659865.1. Lineage (GTDB taxonomy): Bacteria > Cyanobacteriota > Cyanobacteriia > Cyanobacteriales > Xenococcaceae > Hyella > Hyella patelloides. The sequence continues at coordinate 8,835 of NZ_LR214374.1, read as the reverse complement.
ACCCTAGCGCGGGATTCGTAGAGTAACTGGAGCATTAACTGATGCTGGCGATTGGGTTCGGTGTTGAGCAACATCCACCATTCATCTTCTGTCAGGATCTTTTCAGAGATCGCATCTTTAGTTTTTGGTGTGGCGAGTGCAGCACCAGGATTGTCTGCCAATAACTTGTTTTGATGGGCGAAGCTAAAGAGGGATTTAACCGCAGCTAACTTACGCTTTCTCGATGAAGGAGCGTATTTTTGGGCTAAAAAGGTATCCCAATTCTGAATATCGGCTAAATCAATACTATCGAGTCTTTTCTGACAGAAATCGAGAAAGTGATGTACGTCAGTTAAATAGGCTCGGCGACTAGCACCTGATTTGCCGTGCAGCCACATTTGAATTAGTTTTAACTCCATTTTCGGGGTCAGGGGTGGAATCTCATTTCCATTATTAATAACTGTACGCCTTATTAGATGCCCATTTCCATACATGATGAAAGATAACCAGACTTATCTTTCATCTATTCTACGCTCTTTTTGGGAAGATATTTAATTCAAAGACAGCGATCTCGATATTCCAAAGAAATTATGGGAGTTGGGAATTACTCGACCAGCTCCAATGGAAGAAACCCTTTGAGTAAGAAGTAATAAGTAATAAGTAATAAGTAACTCGCCCGTGAGGAATTCATGAGCGCGAGGGATGCTTCTGGTCAAGGAGCATATCCAATCGCGCTGTTGAGGAAAAATAAAAATATAATTCAATTATTGAACGCTCGATGCGCCCTCGGTAACTGAGGCGAGCAGAATCGCGTTGTTGAATCTTCAAGCTTCTCCCCAGAGGTATTACTTTTTACTTTTTACTTACTACTTATTACTTGTGAAGCAGTTACTTACCAACTTGGCTTCTCCAACAACGAGAAAGCACCCACAAACCTCCGATTATCAATAGTCCCGCACCAGGGGTAAATTCAAAAGGAACAGCAGCCGATACTCGTGCGGTTCCCAAGGAAAAATCGATCGCACTCGTATCCATCACAAAAGAAATATTGGGAGAAGAGCCAACAGTCATTGCCGATTCAGAAATCACACTGCCACCAGAAAGATAGCTAATCAAACCAAAATCCCCTTCTCCAGAAAGACTAGCAATATCAAATAAATCTTGAGGTGAGCCTGGGTCGGTCAAGTCAATCAATAATTCCGTACTACTAGCTGTCAGATCCCCCACCTCTAAATCTTCGATCAGTAAAGTACTATTACTGTTATTTTGAATAAAAGTATTTTCGCCAATCTTCAATTCAATTTCATAATCACCAAAAGTAAAATCGCCACTGGCATAATCTCCCAAACCATCAGCATTATTTCCTGGGTTGGTTTCAATGATGCCGATAATCGTCCCTGTAGTCGAACCTTCACTTAGAGAAACATTCAAATCATAAATTACCCCCCAAGCGCGCTCGCTCATTAGGGAGTTAAACAGTAAACTCAAGACTGCGGTGGTAACTATTTTTTTACTGAATAATTTTGGCATGATTTTTCTGAGTAAATAATTGTAAATTTGTGGCGATTTTTTTTGAGTTTATCTTCTTAAAGCAAGGCGTTGTCTACCCTATTTGATTGGCAAGCAAGCAATCGCGCAATCGCGCTTATAGCTAGGAGTTTCGCTCCTTTATTTGGCTATTTTTTCGATTAACTACTATCAAATAACTCGGACATGAATCGCTCTATTTATTAATAACTAAAAGTTGATTTTTTGCTTAACTAAAATTAGTAATAGTCGCCCGACCATTAATAGTAATATTTCCTTGAGCTTGAATTGAGCCAATTAGGTGAGAACTCCCATTAAAAGTAAAGTTCTTTCTAGTCAGAAATTCGCCAATAGTAGTACTAGAACCATTAAAGGTAATATTACCTTGGGAGATTACAGTCAGGTAACTCGGTTCGTTATTCACTGTGGCACCGTTAAAGTTAATCTGACCATTACTATTCCCAGAAGCGATTAAAGTATCTCCTGCAAAACGCGCTCCTCCATTCATATTTATCGACCCACTAGCTAAAATTGAGAGATTTCTCGATTGAACCGAAGCTAAGTTAATCGAACCATTGTTGAGAATTAAAGCAGTGTCATCTAAGGTATGTCCCGACCCATTAAAGTTAATGCTGCCGTTATCTAAAATAATTACATAATTAGACAGAGCTACATTACTGGGAATATTCAAATTACCCGACGTAATCCTGACAACTGTTGGTTGAGCGAATGTGCCAGTCGCGGGGAAATAATTCTGCCAATCACTGACATTATTGAGGGGATTTTGTTGGGGATTAAAGATAATTTCGCTCGTCCCTTCAGGAATTAAAGTTGTTAATTGAGAGCTTACCAATTCGCTATGTTCTGGTACGTTAACGGCTAGTTCATCAATTACTTGAGGTGGAATTAAATTAGCATATCTTCTGCTACTGGCACTGGCTTGACTTTCAGTGTAATTTGGCCCTACAGTTACAGCACGATCTACGAGAACTGATTTGCCATTGACTTGTATCGGATTACCCGCAGAGTCTCGCAACACGGGTAAAGTTTGATTGCCATTAATCGTAAATCCTTCCCCTGCATAGAGTCTCGTATCATCTTCAAAGTTTAATACTTCTCCATCAAAGTCGCTTCTGCCATTAATTCTGATTTTGCCTTCTGCTTTGATATTAAAGACTTCAGTAGCCGTAACCGCGATTTGTGAAGTAGTTACTCCACCATCATCATCGGTTACCGTCAGAGTAATTGTATAGTCTCCATTATCGACAAATAGATGGTTGACTGTTTTCCCTGTTACGGGTGAGCTATCATCGCCAAAGTTCCAACTATAAGTTAAGGTATCATCCCCTGGATCGTTCGCCATAGCAGTAAATTGAGTGCTAACTCCTTCAGCTATTTCTCCATAAGAGATCTCGGTAATGGTAGGAGCTACGTTATTAACTCGTACTTCCAATGTAGATGTTGTAGCTGCACCATCATCATCCGTGACAGTTAAAGTGACTGTATAGTCTCCGTTATCGGTAAAGACGTGAGTAACATTTGCTCCCTCTACTGTGTTTCGGGAGCCGAAGTCCCAACTATAAGTGAGAGTATCATTCCCTGCATCAGTTGCTACGGCAGAGAAGTTAGCGATTTGTCCCTCATCGATGTCCGTATCTCCCGTTAGAGATGTAATAACTGGTGCGGTGTTATTAACCGTTACCGTCATGGTATTGGTTGCTACTCCACCATCATCATCGCTAATAGTGAGAGTTACGGTATAGATTCCATCATCCGTATAGGTGTGGGTTTGCTGTAAGTCATAGGTTGTTTGTTTGGAGCTAGCGATTGTTTCTGTAATGATTTCACTGCCATCTCCGAAATCCCATTCAACTGTATGATTATCTAAAATTCCAGGATCGCTGAAGGTAGCATTAAAGCTCACGATTTCTCCTTCATTACTTGCTTTATCCAACCAAGGATCGGTTGTGGGGGTAACGTTATTAACTGTAATAGTGAGACTTTGAGTGACCGACGCACCATCATCGTCCGTCACTGTTACGGAAACATCGTACAATCCATTATCGGCAAAGAGATGAGAAACATTTTCTCCCGATAAGATTTCACTACCATCTCCAAAGTCCCAAGCATAAGTTAAAGTATCGTTTCCAGGATCGTTAGCAATTACGGCAAAACGAGCAACGTCCCCTTCATCGATTGCATTGTCTCCCGTAAAGCTCGTGATTGTAGGAGCTACATTTTCTACTGTTACATTCAGTGTTGATGTAGCTCCCGCACCATCATCATCGGTGACAGTAAGACTAATGGTATAACTTCCATTATTGGTAAAGGTATGAGTTACATCAATTCCTTCTGCGGTGCTTCCGTCTCCAAAGTTCCAAGTATAGGTTAGTGTATCGTTTCCACTGTCAGAGGCGATCGCAGAGTAACTAACCTCTTCTCCTTCCAATATATTGGTATTGCCAATGATTTCTGTAATAGTAGGAGCTACGTTATTGACTGTGACATTGAGTGTTTGAGTGGTTGATGCACCATCACTGTCTGTAACAGTTAAAGCAATAGTGTATTCTCCATTGTCCGCAAACACATGGTTGACGCTTTCTCCTTCAAATGAATCGCTACCATCACCAAAGTTCCAGCTATAGGTTATGGTGTCATCACCTGAATCCGAGGCAATCGCACTATATGTTGTTTCTTCACCTTCATTGACTTCCGTATTTCCAACAATCTCAGTAATAGTAGGAGCTACATTATTGACAGTAACTTCTTTTGTTGAAGTAATGGAAGCTCCATCATCATCCGTGACAGTTAAGGTGATTGTATAATTTCCATTATCCGCAAAAGTATGGGTTACATTTTCCCCATTTGCGCCCTTTCCATCGCCGAAGTCCCAAGTATAAGTTAGAGTATCATTTCCATTATCGGAGGCGATCGCTGTATAAGTTACTTCTTCTCCTTCATTTACATCTGTATCCCCAATGATTTCATTAATGACAGGAGCAACATTATTAACGGCTACATCCAATGTTTGATTAGTAGCTGCTCCATCATCATCAGTGACAGTTAAAGTGATTGTATAATTTCCATTATCAGCAAAAGTATGGGTTACATCTTGACCATTTGCTTCCGTTCCATCGCCGAAGTCCCAAGTATAAGTTAGAGTATCATCTCCTGGATCGGTTGCAGATGCACTATAAGTTACTTCTTCTCCTTCATTTACATCTGTATCTCCAACAATCTCCGTAATAGTAGGAGCAACATTATTGACAGTAACTTCTTTTGTTGAAGTAATGGAAGCTCCATCATCATCCGTGACAGTTAAGGTGATTGTATAATTTCCATTGTCAGCAAAGGTATGATTTACATCTTGACCATTTGCTATGTTGCCATCACCGAAGTCCCAATTGTAGGTTAAGGTATCATTTCCATTATCAGAAGCGATCGCTGTATAATTGACTTCTTCTCCTTCCAATACATCTGTATCTCCAACAATTTCCGTAATAGTAGGAGCAACATTATTGACAGTAACTTCTTTTGTTGAAGTTGCAGTTCCTCCATCATCATCAGTGACAGTCAAGGTAATTGTGTAGCTTCCATTATCTGCAAAGGTATGAGTAACATTCTCTCCTTCGGCAGTATTGCCATCACCAAAGTCCCAACTATAAGTTAAGGTATCATTTCCACTATCAGAAGCGATCGCGCTATAATTAACCTCTTCTCCTTCATTTACATCTGTATCTCCAACAATCTCAGTAATGGTAGGAGCTACATTATTAACGGTTACATCAATAGTAGAGATTGTAGATGCTCCATCGTCATCACTTACAGTGAGGGTGATTGTATAACTTCCATTGTCAGTGAAGGTATGAGTGACATTTTCTCCATTTGCTATGTTGCCATCACCGAAGTCCCAAGTATAAGTTAAGGTATCATCTCCTGGATCGGTTGCAGATGCACTATAAGTTACTTCTTCTCCTTCATTTACATCTTGTTTGCCAATTATTTCTGTAATAGTAGGAGCTACGTTATTGACAGTAACTTCTTTTGTTGAAGTTGCAGTTCCTCCATCATCATCTGTCACAGTCAATGTAATGGTGTAGTTGCCATTATCGGCAAATGTATGAGTTACATCAATTCCAGTAGCAGTATTATTATCTCCAAAGTCCCAACTGTAGGTTAAAGAGTCATTTCCATTATCAGAAGCGATCGCTGTATAAGTAACCTCTTCTCCCTCCAATACATCTGTATCCCCAACAATCTCAGTAATGGTAGGAGCTACATTATTAACGGTTACATCCAATGTTTGATTAGTAGCTGCTCCATCATCATCACTTACAGTGAGGGTGATTGTGTAATTGCCGTTGTCAATAAAAGTATGAGTTACATCAATTCCTTCTGCGGTGCTTCCGTCTCCAAAGTTCCAAGTATAGGTTAGTGTATCGTTTCCACTGTCAGAGGCGATCGCTGTGTAAGATACTTCTTCTCCCTCATTTACATTGGTGTTTCCAACAATTTCCATAATAGTAGGAGCTACGTTATTGACAGTCACATCTAGAGTTGAATTTGTAGATGCTCCATCATCATCCGTGACAGTTAAGGTGATGGTGTAATTTCCGTTATCAGCAAAAGTGTGAGTAATATTCTGTCCTTCCGCACCCATACCATCACCGAAGTTCCAATTGTAACTTAAGGTATCATTTCCACTATCAATAGCGATCGCACTATAAGTAACCTCTTCTCCCTCCAATACATCTGTATTGCCAATGATTTCATTAATTACGGGAGTTACATTATTAACGGTTACATCAATAGTAGAGATTGTAGATGCTCCATCGTCATCACTTACAGTGAGGGTGATTGTATAATTTCCATTATCAGTAAAAGTGTGAGTGACATTTTCTCCAAATGCTGTACTTCTATCGCCGAAGTCCCAAATATAAGTTAGAGTATCATTTCCACTATCAGATGCGATCGCTGTGTAAGATACTTCTTCTCCCTCCAATACATCTGTATCTCCAACAATCTCATTAATGACAGGAGCAACATTATTAACTACTACATCCAATGTTTGATTAGTAGATGCTCCATCGTCATCAGTTACAGTGAGGGTGATTGTATAATTTCCATTATCTAAATATTCATGACTGACTGGTAATCCGTTATTGTTAACTGTTAACTGAGGAGAGCCATCCCCAAAGTCTAGGGTGTAAGTTAGGGTATCGTTTGGGCTATCTGAGGCAACTGCGTTAAACTGAGCGGTTTCTCCTTCATTGACTTCAGTATCCCCTGTGAGGGACGTAATTATAGGAGCAAGATTATTAACAGTGACATCTATAGTAGAGGTAGTTGTAGCCCCATCATCATCAGTTACAGTTAAAGTTGCAGTGTAGTTTCCGTTGTCTGCATAAGTGTGAGTAACTGGGAATCCGTTACTGTAAGCAGTAACGGATTCGCTGCTGTCGCCGAAATCTAGGGTCACTGTTAGAGTATCATTACCTGGATCTTCCAGGGTGGGGTTAAAGGTAATAGCTTCTCCTTCGTTGCCTGTAATAGTAGGTGCGATCTCGATAAGAGGTGGAACGTTGTTGACGGTAACTTCTAGTTCGGAGGTGGTTGCTGCTCCATCGTCGTCGGTGACAGTTAGGCTGAGGTTGTAAGTGCCGTTGTCGGTGAAGGTGGGATCGATAGTGGGTGAATTGCCTTCTATGGGTGAGCCGTTAACCGACCAGTTGTAGGTCAACTCGTCATCTCCTGGATCGCTGACAGATGCAGTGTAGGTGATAGTTTCACCTTCTTCTGCTGTGGTTGCTCCATCGATAGAGGCGATCGCGGGGGCGACATTATTAACTACGATATCTAGAGTCTGAGAGGTAGAAGCACCATTTTCGTCCTCTACAGTTAGGGTGACTGTGTAGTTTCCATTATCGGTATAGGTGTGAGTTATCGGATCGCGATCGCTGCTCGCTGATAACTGAGGAGTGCCATCTCCGAAGTCCCAAGTATAGGTTAGTTCGCCGTTACTGGGGTCGGTTGCTTCCACGTTAAATGTCGCTGTGTCTCCTTCATTAAGGTTGCTGTCTCCTGTGAGGGAGGTAATGGTAGGAGCAACATTGTTAACGGTAATAGTAATAGTTTCGCTACTTGACGCGCCGTCGTTGTCGGTAACGGTAAAGGTTGCGGTGTAAGTTCCTGGTTCGCTGTAGACGCGCTCTGCGGTTTGAGCTTCAATTATTGTTCCATCATCGAATTCCCACTCTAGCGTGTGGGTGTCGTTAATTCCGCGATCGCTATAAGTTCCAGATAGGGTTATGGTTTCACCTTCGTCGAGCGTTCGATCCGTACCCGCATCTACAACAGGTGCTGCGTTATCAACTGTAATGTCAAAGGTTTGACTGTCGCTTCCGCCGTGGGGGTCGGTTACAGTTAAAGTTGCGTTATAAATGCCGTTGTCAATAAATGTGCGATTAATAGTTGGTTGTGGGGTGTTGGTGGATTGACCGTCAATTAACCAAGTGTAGGTTAACTGGTCGTTTCCTGGGTCGGTAACATTAGCATCGATAGTTATTTTCGTTCCTTCTATTATGGTATCGGGTAGTTGGATATCTTCAATAGTAGGAGCGACATTGTTAACCGCGATGCTGACAGTAGCGGGATTAGATAACTGTCCGTCGTTGTCTTGTACCACATAGGTAAAGCTGTCGTTTCCTGCAAAACCAGGAACGCTCACGTAGGATATTTGACCGTCAGGACGGAATATTGCCGTACCGTTACTAGGTTGGTTTTGAATTTGTAATGAAGCGCTCACGATTGTGCCGTCGGGGTCGCTGTCGTTGGCTAGGACATCTATAGTAGCGATTTCTCCTTGATTGACTGTGGCGTTATCGTCTGCTGCTATGGGAGTAGCCAGACTGCTATCGGTTAGGAGAACATCATCTATAAGAACTTGAGAATCTACCGCACCAAAGCCTAAGAGATCGAAATAGAGAACCGCTTCCGTTCCTGGTGCTAGGTGAGATATATCTACCGATACGGTATGGGAGTTATCTAAATCGATGGTATCTCCCGATGTTGTACCGCCAATTCTAACGCGATCGCTAAAGTATGCCGCAATACTGTTCGGTTAAGCTAAACAACATGAGTTAATGAAAGTATTCATCATCCAAATGCATGAAACTATTTACTCTAACTCTTATTTCTCGAATACTTGCACTTGCTACGCCTATTAATTTATTCAATGAGCAGTATAGCCTCCATCTACAAAGTGGACACTTCCTGTGATAAATGCGGCTCTGTCAGAAAGTAAGTAATCCTAAATCCGATTGATATAGG
>NZ_LR214373.1 GCF_900659865.1 Hyella patelloides LEGE 07179 | reverse complement strand
TTGCCATTGCAACATGACGCTCGTTAAGCTTATATTTAGTCATAGCATCATTCCATAGGGCTTGATTCTTTTTCGCTTTGGATTTGGAGTTCATAATATTTGTACCTAAATGTGAAGAAAGCAGCAGAACCTTCGCTGTTGTTTCTTGCTATGAATTTAGTAGTTGGGATTTGATTGCTTCTTCTTGAAGGAGATCGAACTGTTTGAAGCTGCATAACATTTACAAATGTTATTGAGTTTTTTACAGGATGGAAAGTTATAGAGACTCTTATGCTGATGGTTTTGAGCTATATGTTGCTTCTCTAGCAGCATATAGCGCGGGACGAAATACGGGGAGATGGATAACTGCGACTAAAGATGAAGATGAATTGAGAGAAAACATCGAGGCTCTACTAAGAGATTGTCCCTATTCTACCGTTGATAGCGATTGGGCAATTCACGACTACCGAGGCTTTTATGGTGTTGGTAATTCCTTGGGCGAACATCCCAGCTTAAGCGATCTTGCTACTGTAGTGGGGCTCATAGAAACTCATGGTGAAATGGCAGCCAAGCTTATCGACTATTTTTGTGGTGACGTTGCTGAAGCGATACGGCACTTGTCCGATAAATATCTAGGGGAGTATCCTAGTGTCTCTGACTATGCAGAAGAGTTTGTTTTATCCCAGCTTCCAGACAAGAGCGCGATTCCAGCCATAGTTGCTCCCTACGTCGATTATCAGGCAATGGGTAGAGATTGGCTTTTAGGAGGGGAGATTTTCACCATTGAAGTTTCGGCTCTTGATGCTCAAGGGCAAGAGAGTTCCGTTGTCCATATCTTTACGAATCGCCCGACTGCGTAAGTTCACGACACGTTCGGATGGAGGGAGTCTTACGATCAGGTTTTTTATCGAGGAGAATATTTTTTTTCTCTTCGATCTCTCTTTTTTTTTTAAACGGTGTAAGCGTGGATGGTGCCCTCGATGGTCTTCTGCTCGCTAGGTCACTACTGCCACCTTTTATCTTAGAGAGAAAATTCCTTGATTGGGCTCACTTTTTCTATTTTGGGGTGATTAGAACAAATCATTCCAAACGCTAAGGGGTTAGAAGATTTTGCTGTCAAAGTAATCAACTTTGATTCATTATAGCGGTATGACTACATACAACCTACATCTCTGGAAATCTGCATCCTGGAAAAAGGAGACGCGATATTATAATTGTCAGCTACAACAAAATCTGTTTGGCGATTGGATTATAGTCCGTTCGTGGGGAGCACAATCATCGAAGCGAGGGCGAACAATGGAACAAGTTTGTGATAGCTATACGTCTGCTTGTAGCGCGTTTCAGGGAGTAGCGAAGCGACGTATTGCTCGCGAATACCAGTTAGTTACCAAGCAAGAATATTGATACTAATTTCCCCCTTATGCCTCTTATTTTTTACGTAATTTATAGTAGTAATTATGCTATAATAAAGAGGAAATAAATCATTTCGCTTCATCATTTCCTCTCCTTCTACATCATGTCTTTATCAGATACTATTCGCTTAGAAAAGTGGTCATCATTTAAGTACGTATATTCAAGCGTCCAAGCAATTGCTCAAGAAGTAAGAAAAGAGTATCGCAGAAAAGAGAAAACGCTTGTTTCGCTGATTGCGGTTCGTCCGATCAAGGCTATTATTTCCCCTTTGTCTCTCTTAATGAACCATCGCTATAACGATACAACCATTATTACCTTACTCAATGAAGCAGTAAAAAGACTGCATACGTTGGCATTAGCATTAGAATCTTTTCACGTCACTACTTTTGTTGCTCGACTACGAGAAATTGCAGCAATATTGTGCAATTTTATGCCAGCCAATGAAGGTGTTCAACTAGAGTTATTTAATCCTGATGAGTATCACATTCAAGGCGTGGCGTAATTCGTCTCTTTGGCATCGGGCAAACGAGGTATTAGAAGCGCGTCTATTGAGACGTAGATTTGCTCCCCCGTCGTTTTCTCAATTAGACCTTAAAGGATTACGACTGATATAAATGCAGACACCATAAAAGACTTCATGCTTACGCTTTAGCCACAAAAAGCTTTGAGAGTAGCACCTTCAAACCCCTTTACATTAGCTAACCACCACTTATAGAATTCATGCTTGCGAAGCAGATTTCCGCTCTCTGAATCTCGCTCATAAAACTCTAGAGTAACTGAATTCAAACCTTTCTTAATTTCTGCTTCAATTTCAGTTTTTTCCTCTTCACCTAAAATAGACTTAAATCCTTCACATTCGTCTTTCAATGCTTGCATTAGTACTTTTTTCTGCGCCTCTTTTTCCTCTCTCTTTCCAATACGGTCTTTTTCTATTTCTTTTCTCTCCTGTCGTTTCTTCTGAAGTGCAACAGCCCTCGCTTTGTGCTTGAAAACGCCACCAAAAAAGTCAGGTTTGTTTTCAAATGAGCAAATGATACGGACTAACTCTTTTGCTGCTTCAAGAGAGTCAAGATTGAGCATAAATGTTTTAGCTTTTATAATTTCTTTTTCATCGACATTTTGAGGATCGACTTTAACTCCATTCCTCACTTCCTCAAAATAGGCTACAAGCTCGATAGCCTCTTCATTTCTAATTGATTTTTCCCTTTTACTCTCTAGAAGCTCGGTAATGTCATTAACTGGATTTTCCTGTCTGCGAACATCAAAACGTATTTTGTGAATACACCGTCCTCTACGAACTAACTCGTAGGTGACTGTAAATCCCGTGGTTTTTGCTTTACTATTTAGCTCATTTACAGCTACTTCCAGAACGTTTCTTCTAAAGGTGTCGAACTTGTTCCAGGCACTATTCTTCTTCTCATTAACTGGAACTTTTAACCATATTTTCCATTCGTCCCAAGTTGCCTCAAAAGAGTTTTTATACTTCATCTCAGCGAAAGGTGTAAGAATCTGATAGAGCGCAATAGCGTACTTATTTTTCATTTCCAGAATCAGATTCACTTTTAAGACAGCAAAAAGTTTGGGGTCAAGCAAAATGGGTACAAGTTGATCTGGAAATCTAAAGCGAAACTTGCTATTAGATTCGCTCTCTTCTATTTGAAGCAAAGCTGTTATTCCGCGAAACCTTTCATCTCCTTCGGTTCGATGGTACTCAACAACGAACCTACCAATTCGATAAAAACTTTGCCAAATATCTTCTCGAAGCTCTTTGAGGTTCTTATTCTGCGAGTACTTTCTAAACAATTGAAAAATTTCCTCGACATCAATTTCGTGCCAAAGATACCTACCCGAAAGTCTTTCTAAGTTGTCATATTCTTTAAATAGTATTGTTGCGAGCAATTTGTAATCAATTGCTCGCATATTCATGTTTTGAATTATCAGATTGTTGTCTGAAGCGTTCATCTTTTTGGGTATATCTATCACTTCAGTATGAGCCATAGGTGAAGGTAAAGGGTAGGTTGCAGTTTCATTCTGTAGGCTTCCTTTCGGCTTAAGCATAGCTATTTCTTATTAGTTAAAACCACGTTATTCGGCAAATTAAACCCAGCTTTCAACATAAATAATCTACAAATAAAAACAACTACACGTCGTTTTTTATTTGTAGTTAATTCCTGTTTTTTGTAGTTTAATTCCTGTTTTTTGTAGTTTAATTCCTGTTTTTTGTAGTTTAATTCCTGTTTTTTGTAGCTTTAACACAGCTAACAACTTGTTTTTATTGGGCTTTTCGCCCCCTGATATTAGATATTAGATAGATAGATAATAGACACACGAGCGGTGTGTGTGTCTTTCTTTTTAATAACAGCTTTTTATTCACAAACCGATTGCTAGATGGGCATAAGGCAGAGAGGAGCTCAAGCATAACAATCCCCTAGAAAGGCGGAGAGTGCCTCAAATTCGGCGAAATATATGCTTCTTATGGGTAAGGTCGTAAAGATAATTTTCTATTCAAAATAAGGCTTCTACGGCTTTCTGACAAAGTGATGGTATACCGTTAGATGCTGAACTCGTTCATATTATTGTGAGGTTCTTTAGCACGCGAGCTTTGTCCTAGCGAAGGAGTGTTCGATAGCTTCTAGGTCTTCAATTAAATCCTGTCCTCCTAGAACAATTACTCCTTGGGGGTCTAGTACATTGTCTTGATATTCTATCTCCCCATTTGCAAAACAGATTACGGGAGTAACCCAGTTGCGATTTAATTGTTTGGCAACTTTAGCAGCCTGAGCCTTTACACTCTTTAAAAAACACTTATTAAACTCATAGTTTTGACTACCATATCTGCGATGTAGTCCGTTATTGGTCACGACCTTTGTTCCTTTGTGCGATTTTACGTCGATAACGAACACTCGACCCGAAGGGGCTATTGCAATGACATCGACATCCCAATTCTTGCCAATCATTTCGTTAAAGCGAAATTTCCAACCGCGATCTGCTAGATTCTCTACCAATAAACGAAAAATTATCTCTTCTCCATCAGCACCTTGTTTAGCGTTGCTGGCGTTTTTTGATTCGCTGGAGAATAACCTTGCTACTATTCCGATGAGTACTAACAAGGTTAATTTGATTAACCAATGCGGATTATTATTGGCGATATAAACTAGGTGATAGCAGTAAGCAAGAAGAACAGCGATGATCGAGCCCATAATCAGGTAAAGCAACGCGCCAGTATTTCTTTCAGCCTCCATTTGCCGAATTGCTGAGGAAGGAGAACTGGGATTTACGAAGTCTTTCGGGTTGGGATAGGGAAAAGAAATCGGCACGACAACTTCGTCAAAACGCAAGTACCCGTGCATTTTTTTGAGGTTCTGAATCTCATTGGGCAAAATTAAATAGTCGATTCGCGTATCAGTTCTGACGCTCACCGAATCGTTCCCTTGTTTCGTCAGAGCTAAGGCAGAGGAATAGGATTCTAATTCTCGTTCGCGTTCGGGTTTACCAATGTTGTTAGCAATCCATTCTGCTGCTGATGATTCTTTGGTTTTGAGAAAAATTCTTGCCCCAGGCATCGAGAGAATCGCTTCAGATTGTTTGCCATAAAGGTTCTCAATCTGCGATCGCCCCTGGAAGCCCATAACGAATTTCATCCCGTACTTTCTACCTTCGTAGGTGGCGGTTGCCAGTTTGGGGAGTCGCTGTAGCGATGCTAGTTCGTCCACGAAACACCACGTAGGAGTACCCCCTTTTTTCTCCATAAGCCGATTAAAGCCCGTGTCTAACCAGGCAGATATGAGGGGAAGCAGGGCATCTCGTTCTCCTGCTCCCGACGTACCAATAAATACCCATCCCTTACCGTTTTGCACCCAGTTGGTAAAAGAAAACTTAGGTCTGCCATCATCTGGAGGGAGTAAACAAAGACTATCGGCAATGGTAACAAGAGAACCAATCACGCCGTTTTTTTGGTCGGGAGATTCTTTACTAATAACTATTGCTGCGTGCGTGTTTTCGACGACATCGTGAATCATTTGGGTATCGGTGAACCATCGTAGTAGCGTTTCCTGACAGCCGTTAATTTCTTTAAGTTTGAGCAGAAGCCTGACTAAGACTAACTTTGGAGATATATCCCACCAATTCCGTTCTCCTTCTTTTTGGTCGGGCAACAGACTTTTGGCTAGAGCAGTCGCATCAATCTGCGATCTCACTTCATCGGGAATACTCCAGTGAGGACAGAGTTCGCTACCAGGATGTAAAAGAACGTCTCCCCTACTGAGGTTGCCGTGTTTTTCCCAGAACTCTAGAGAAGGATCGTAGATGAGTACCCGCTCTCCTGTTCTCTGGGCTATCTGGTACAGCAACGTGTGTTGCAGGGCTGATTTACCACTCCCAGAGTCGCCAACCATGAGGATATGTTCAAATTCATTCTCTTGAGGAATGCTCAAATTGACTATCTTAGTCTTAAGAAAAAGATTTAGAGGAAATGGATAATGAATCTTGTTGGGTATGTAAACGCCATCTCCCCTCACCCTGCGATTAAATTCTTTCGAGCTAACTAACTGGGTACCTCGCGTAATGCGATCTATGGTTCTGCCTTTGATAATGAGGAAGGTAAAACTGCTTAGTAGCGTGAGACTGGCAAGGGAGTAGAGAAAAAGAGGATCGAGTTGAGGATAGATATGTCTGGTCACGATCGAAGCGATCGCCGAAGCCCCTAGAGCTAGAATTAGGGAAAAAATCCATTTGGTGACTCTATAAGGTTGCACGCTATATCACTGACAATCTCGCAGCTAGGTTACTCTTTGTCGCACTATTATGCTTGCGTTGAACCTAGAAGCAAGCTTGAGCATTAACTATTGCGGTTGGTCTGTTCTACGATTGAAGTTAATTTTGCTCGTAACTCGTCGATGGATGTAACTTCATGGCAGTCAACAATCAGTTCTTTCATCAGTTCTAAGGCAGCTTGTACCCAAATTTCTTTGGGGATTTTGTGACCATGCTTCCGTTTTCCAGTTTTTATTAAGTCATCGAGCCAATCATTTAACTCTGAGGGTAATCTGAAGTTGACTTTTTCGCGCTCAGATTCGTTCAGAAAGCGGATATTTTGATTGTTTTCAAGATTCTTGATTCTTGATTCTTCTTTCTTGATTCTTCTTTCTTGATTATCTTGGGGTAATGGCTCTGAGTTAGCAGTTTTAGAGAATATGCCTTTATTAGTACTAGCGAGAGGATTGTCACCGAGCGCATTGTTAGGCTTAGGCTTATTCATATTGACTTACAATCTCCGTGACGAAATCTTCATAGGCTTGAGCCCCCGCACCCGTAGGATCGTGATCGTAAATCGAAATGCCATAACTGGGGGCTTCTCGTAGTTTAACTGTTTCTGGAATAACAGCCTGAAACATTTTAGAGCCAAAATGTTGTTCGAGTGAGCTAAGCACTTCCTTACTTAGTTTATTTCTGCCGTCAAAGCGCGTTCCTAACACTCCTGCGAGTTCGATAGGATGATCTAAGGCAGAACGAACCATAGTAATCGCCCGTTCAACAGCATTGATGCCTAGCAGTCCTAGGTAACTCATATCGACGGGAATAATCACTTCTTGGCTTGCCATCAGAGCGTTCACAGAAAAGACACCGATGTTTGGGGGACAGTCGATGAGAACGAAGTCGTAATTATTGGAAATGTTAGAAAGAGCCTTTCTTAGCAAAAGCTCTCTTCCAGGAAGTCCAGAAATAGGTATTTCTTCCTCCGCAAGGAGAATATTTGAGGGAATAACGTGGACACCAGATTTAGAAAAAATAACAACCTCATCAACGGTAGCTCTCTTTTGCAGTACATCTTTCAACTGAAGTTCAAGTTCCCAAATGGGAATGCCTAGTGAGACACTGGAGTTTCCTTGAGGGTCAATATCCACTAGAAGCACTTTCGCTGAGTGAAATTTAACAAGCCCGACCGCTAGATTGTATGCAGTGGTTGTTTTTCCCACCCCCCCTTTCATATTAAATACAGCAAGCGTTTTAGACATAGCATCACTTATGGAGTTGTTGTTTTTCAAGATTCTTGATTCTTGAATCTTTATTCTTGAAAAAAGAATACTCTTTAGTGCTGCTTTTGGCAATAGCTCTAATTGCTCACTTTTCAAGAATCTGGAATCAAGATTCTTGATTCTTTATTGAAGACTCTTGATTCAAGAATTTTAGTTAATTGAAAATATTTCAGATTTAGTCGCTAAAGATATATTTCAAGATTCTTTATTCTTGTTTCTTGATTAAAGAATCTTGAAAACTTTAAATAGGACGAGAAAGTGGCAAAGAGCGCGTTTCCTCGTATCTCGCCTCTTTCCCTGCGGGTCAGAAGCCGAGATACTGAAACGCTTGCGTTCCTTCCTCCCTTTTTGGTCGTCGCAACGCTAAGAGAAATTATAAATATGCTGGTTACACCACAGAGAATTGTTACTAACATTCGTCTTGATCCTAAAACCAGAGCGAATGGGGGGCGTGCGGTTCGCCAACACCAGTACAACTTTCGCGCTCGCCAACAGGATAGAAGTGAAGATTTGATGGCAACAGGATGGGGTAATTTACCAACGTGGGCAAAGAACGACCCTAAGAACTTTTGGGAGGCAGCAGATGAGTTTGAGGGCGTAAACAGGCGCGTCTATAATGATGTTTTGATATTGTTTCCTAGAGAATTGTCTCTAGAAGAAAACACCGAATTACTAAAAAGCTATCTAAGCAAGGAGTTGAAAGACTTGCCTTACTCTTTTGCTGTTCATCATTCATCTTCCTTGGACGGGGGAGAAAATCCACATTGTCATGTAATGATGAGTGAAAGGAAGCTTGATGGAGTAGAGCGAACGCCCGAAATCTTTTTTAAAAGACCCAATTACAAATATCCAGAAAAAGGGGGAGTGAAAAAAGATAGAGATTGGAACGACCGAACTAAATTAGAAAGACTGAGAGTTTCCTGGGCTGATGAGGTAAACGTAGTGCTCGAACGCAAAGGTTTAGACAAGCGAGCGGATTTGCGATCCTATAAACGCCAGGGGATAGATATCGAACCTGAGCCAAAGATGGAGAAAAAAGCTTCTGATTTACTTAAGGTCGGTATTCTCACGAAGAAAACAGCTAAGGTCTTACAGCTTCGAGAGAGACGAAACAGTCCAGGGCAGTATTTATCGTCTGACAAAATTCTTAAGGCAGTAAAAGATAACAAGTGGAGTGTTTACAGAGAATTGGATGTTGCTAAGAAGGCTCAGTATGAAATAGGAGGATATAGGTCTAAAACTAATCCTGATGAGGTTCTGTTTCATCCTTCCAACGATCCATTTATTCATGGACGACGCAAGCAATTGACCGAGCGTTATCAAAAGCTTCAAGACCGAATTCAAGCTTTAAAGGATTATGAAAAGGAGTTGATGCTTATTGGCACAAAAGACCTGAAAATTCACAAAGATATTGATTATAGTACTAAAGAAGCATTGATTGATCGTGAGCACTTTGATTCCCTGGTTCAAGATTCTCGACGGCACCAAGATCGCGTTAGGGCTCTTTCCTCTAGTAAGGGGCTAAAGCTTTCCAGGGGGAGGGGGAAGGACGATAACTAAATTTTTTATGTTCTCAGACCAAACAAGGCTTCCATCTTATCACGTGTCATTTGCTTCCGCTCTTTCGTCGGTTCTCGCCCTGACTTGAGGTGGGGGCACTTGCTCACACAAGCTTCCAGCCTACCACGATCGAGCTCTAAAATAGCCTGCAAACCAACTCGGATCACATACGAATCATTTGCTAGATCACCACCTGCACGCATCACTTTCTCCTTAGCTCGTTCAAGAGCAGTAAGTTCGTTATGTGGTATGGTGAACGTCTTTCGTGTTGTTGTTTTCATTTTGTTCTACGCTTTTTGTGGAGCAAAAAACAGGACTTTCTGGTGGGACACTTAATTACTTTAAATTATTTATTTTAATGCGGTGGGACACCCTGCTAAAACACCGTCTAGGGACAAAAAAACCTCCCGTAATGACCTATTTTGGGGCAAAAAAGCGTGGAACAACAGCCCTTATGTGCATTTAGTATGATCAATTCTGCTTTACACCCGATAAGGATATTTTGTGAGGGGGGGGACGAAAATCTGGCTAAAGGGTGAAGAAAACTCCGCTAAGGCGCATGGTAATTATACCTTTTGATGCCTCGATATGCCAGCAACTTAGAATTCCTCCAAAAGACAGTTGGACGCTCTAAAA
>NZ_LR214372.1 GCF_900659865.1 Hyella patelloides LEGE 07179 | reverse complement strand
CAAATGTCTTGTTCCTCAGCTTTGGAAAGGGGCGGTAGTGGTAATGGATAATCTGCCTGCGCATCAGGTAAAAGCTATTGCGCCTCTAATTGAAGCAGTAGGAGCGAGAGTTTTAGAGCTTTCCCCCTATTCTCCAGAGTTTAATCCCATTGAACACTGGTGGTCACAGCTAAAGGCTTTCTTGAGGCAGTTCTCTCCCAGAACTTCCAAAAGGGTTGATACCCTGATTAAAATAGCGATGGATTTAATGAATCCCCAACATCTGCGTAACTGGTTTGCCCACTGCTGCTACTGTCCCTTATAAACCTGCAAACCGCTGTATGTTCAATGGTTATATCAGGATTTTCCTCAATTGCAACTAACTCTTTATGTTCAAAGTTTTCCAATCTTTCTAGTAGGTAGATTCTGTTCTTAGACTTGATATTGTAAACATCTTTTACTTTCAAAGCGTCTATCACTTCTGCATTTTTGGGGAATTTTTGAATCCCCGTCCTTTGCAGTAATGATTTTTGAATTGAGTATAGGTAGTTTGAAGTATCAACCTTATCATAAAGATTCATAAATATTTTGTTCAAAGCATTAGTTGGCAAGCCAAGGATGAATCTACGCCAAGTATAAGACTGGATTAAATCCAGCACTTTAATAAAAGTTTGCTTATCAATAGTTGAGTTAGCGTAATCATCATAGACTTTCATCAAAAACGGAAAGGCGACATTAATTTCAAGACGATTGATATATTCCAATTGCAACCTAATGCTTTTATCTATTTCCTTCTTTGGGTTGATTAGCTTGTTATAGTACTTAACCAAAGTTTTTATTTCTGCCAAATTAGTCTCAAGCTCATCAATTGTTGTGGTTGGATACTTAGCTTTAAATTCAAGATAAACTTTTCCCTTGTTAGGAATTTTTTTGTTTTCCAAAGTTAAGTAATCTCTAATAAACCCTGATACTCTACTAACATTTGAGGTTTCGTCTTTGGCAAGTCTTTCGATAATTTCCCAATAATTACGATAAATTTTGTTTTGATTAGTCCGATTTAAGCCCATCAAAATATAATTACGAATTAAGTCAGCCTGTGATAAATCTAAACCTGTAGAATTGAGGCTTTCAAAAATACGTTGTGGGTCATCTTTCTCTCGGTCTAATGATATTTCAACAAACATCAGTTTTGAAAGACCCTCCAAAACAAACTGATAGTTTTCTTCGGTTATTCTTCCTTTAAAGTAATTGAAGTTATCAATCAGTTTTGAAAAGTCTTGAAACTCTTCATTTTCATCGCTTCTTAGAAGATATTTTAAAGCCTTGTCATTATTTTCTGTAGGTCTTAGCTTTAATTTTTCTTCTTCAGGGGCGAATTTATTAATTAGGTATGTCTCACTAATTTCTGCTACAAGCCCTTCGTTATTTAACTCTTTTGCAAGTCTGTAAATAACTAAGTAAACAAGTGTTAATGTTGTTAAGCGTTGCTGTCCATCAATGACTGTCAATTCTTTGATTCTTGCAGCCGTGTAAACATCATCGTGAATATAAACAATGCTACCAATAAAGTGAGCATTCATATTCTTGTTTGTTCCGACTTCAAGAATATCGTCCAAAAGTTGTTTGCATTGACTTGTAGACCAATCATAATTTCGCTGATAAACAGGAATTACAAACTGAGTTTTATTTGCTGATAAAAAATCTTCTACTTTTGTTTCGTTGGCTTTCATGGATCGATTTAACTTAGCTTTAAGACACACAACTACTTATTTAGTCTTCCCTAAGTTACTTAAATTGAATCATCTGTTTGGTTGCGATTGTCCAGTATGTATCAATGGGTTAAGGCAACTGTAAAGTTAATTGGATATCTCACTAAGATCGCATTATAGATTTATTTCTCTTCACTATTAACTATGACTACAGTAACTAATCCGACTAAGCTTAACTTTGGTATTGGCGGTACAAGCGATCGCTATGATTGGCATTTTTTAGGCAAACAATATCAAGTTGTCTACGAAACTATCGGACAGGGAAACCCTGTATTATTACTTCCTGCTTTTAGCACGGTTTCTAGTCGCACAGAAATGAAAGGTATTGCTCAAATACTCGCTACTCAATATCGGGTTACGGTTTTAGACTGGTTGGGTTTTGGTGAGTCGTCATGTCCTCCTGTAGATTACAATCCAGTATTATTTCAACAGTTGTTAGAGGATTTTACTAAATCTGTGTTTGATTGTCCCATTATCTTAATTGCTGCGGGTCATACTTCAGGATACGCCTTAAAATTCGCCCAAGATAATCCAAATACTATATCAAAGCTTATTTTAGTAGCTCCTACTTGGCAAGGACCCTTACGGGTAATGGGTTTACCCGATGGCGTGAGAAAGGTAGTTAGAAATCTAGTGAGATCGCCCTTATTAGGTCAAACTCTATACTATCTCAACACTACTCCTTCTTTTCTGCACTTGATGTATAAACGCCATGTTTATGTGGATGAAACTAAACTAACTCCTGAATTTATTGCCCAAAAACACCAAATCACTTCTAAAAATGGTGCGCGATATGCTCCTGCTGCTTTTGTAACTGGCGCGATCGATCCTGTAGCTAATAGAGAGGAATTTTTGCATCTTTTATCCTCTGTATCGATGCCTGTGTTAATTATTTTGGCGGAAAATGCACCACCTAAATCGAAAGCAGAAATGTCAGCTATGGCAGAATTGGAAAAAGTGCAAACAGTTAAATTATCTGGAACTTTAGGTATTTACGAAGAGTATCCCAAAGCTGTAGCAGAAGCGATTCAGAAATTTTTGTAAATAAAATTAAGATTGAAAAGTAACTCTGATGTAAAAAATGATTATTTGGTTAAATGGGGCTTTTGGTGCTGGCAAAACACAAACTGCTTTTGAGCTACATAGCCGTATACCTAATAGTTTTGTATTTGATCCCGAAGAAATTGGCTTTCTTCTGCACAAGATTACGCCATCAGCAATCAATGAATCGGATTTCCAGGATAATCGGTTATGGCGCGAGTTTACTTATCAAAGCTTACAATATCTTGCTGAAACCTTTGAAGGAATTGTTATTGTACCTATGACTTTAGTAAATTTGGCATACTATGACCAGATCGTAGGTACATTGCACAGACAAAGTTTTCCGATTCATCATTTTACTTTATGTGCTTCTCGTGAGACGATTTTGCGTCGTTTGTGTCGGCGTGGTGATGGAGTTAATTCCTGGGCTGCTTCTCAACTCGATCGCTGTTTAAATTCTTTGTCCAATGAAATATTTGCAATTCATCTGGATACCGAAAACAAAAGTATTGAATTGGTAGCAGAGGAAATTGCTAAGTATATTGGTTTTAATCTTAATCCTCCAAAATGGCATCCAGCGTTACGTCCTTTGCAACGAATTATTGTGCAGATAAGTCATATTCGTTTTTGAAGAAGGCACTCGAAAGTTAGAAAAGTGCAAACAGTTAGATTATCTGGGACTTTAGGTATACATGAGGAATATTTTGAAGTAGTAGCAGAAACGATTCAGAATTTTGTTCAGCGATCGCACTTTAGTCCCCCTGCTGTTTTGAACTTTTCTATAGCACTAAAGCATTTCCTAGATGTAATTCCCTACTTCTTCTCGATTATTCCTTAATACATAAAAGGTAATACATAAAAAGTAATACATAAAAAAGCTTAACTCACCCTATTTACAGAGAAGTCAAAAAATTACAGGAAAGTAAAGGAAAGTAAAAGGATGTTTTCGCAAATTTCCGAGCGTTATCTACATATAACTAGGTATATTCTCACAATTGGTTGGCTAGTTTTAATTATTTCTCTGTTTTACGACCCAATCTCGGCTAATCTGACAGAGACTAACATGATGTTTGGCCCTTCTGTTGCCAATACTTGCTTTGAGTTTCAAGGCGAATGTCAACCTCTAACTACTTATCCCATAGGAGCGAGAATCTTTTGGGGGATGGTTGTTCCTTCTTCGATACTAATACTCTTAATTTTTGGTCATGAAGCTTGGCGACGCATTTGTCCCCTCTCCTTTTTCTCGCAAATTCCTAGAGCTTTGGGTCTACAAAAAAAGCGCGTTATTAGAGAAAATTCTTGGTTACATCGCAATTATTTATATTTACAATTTGGTTTGTTATTTCTGGGTTTAAATATTCGCTTGTTATTGGTCAATTCAGACCGTTTTTTATTGGGAGTGTTTCTCCTGCTCACTATTGGTTCTGCTATCACAGTGGGTTTCCTCTATGGTGGTAAAACTTGGTGCAACTATTTTTGTCCGATGGCACCAGTACAGATGATATACAGTGAACCCAGTAGTTTGTTAACTTCAGTTGCCCATACTGCACCACCGAAAACCATTACCCAGTCCATGTGTCGTACTGTAGACTCCAGTGGCAAAGAAAAGAGTGCTTGTGTCGCCTGTAAATCCTCTTGCATTGATATCGATGCGGAGCATTCCTATTGGGAAAATATCAATCGACCAGATCGTCAGCTACTTTATTACGCCTATATCGGATTAGCCATTGGTTTTTTTACCTACTTTGGTTTTTACTCGGGTAATTGGCAATTTCTTTCTAGTGGTGTTTGGAACGAAACCAATCAGTTAAAGACTTTATTGGCACCTGGATTTTACCTTGGTGGATCGACAATTCCCATTCCGAAACTAATTGCTGTTCCTCTGACTTTAGTGTTTTTTTCGGGCATTACCTATGCTCTAGGACTTTGGGCAGAAAAACACTACCGACGCTATCGCAAGCGCATTAGAAAACCTCTAACTCCAGAACAGTTGCATCATCATACTTTTTCGGTTGCCACTTTTATTGCCTTTAATTGCTTATTCTTTTTGGGAGTTCGTCCTTCATTGGGTTGGCTACCTGGAATTATGCCCAATGTAATCAGTTGGATTGCGATCGCAGCTAGTAGTTTATGGTTAGCTAAAGCTTGGCAGCGCAGCGCGCAAAAATATGCTCGCGAACGGGATGGACATTTATTGCGTCGTCAGTTGAAAAAACTGCCTTTAAACTTGTCTGATTATTTAAAAGGTCGTTCCCTAGAAGAGTTAAATCCTGATGAACTATACACTCTCGCTACCGTAATGCCCAATTTTGCCAATCAATATCGTCTTCAAATGTATTCTGGGGTATTGTGTGAAGCATTAGAGCAGAAAAACGTCAGTATTGCCAGTAGTTTCCGAGAATTCCAAGGTTTACGTCATAAATTAAAAATTAATGACTCAGAACATCACACTATTTTAGAGAAATTGCTTCAAGAACATTCTCAATCGATCTCTCAAGCCCAAGCTTCCTTTGATGATACTACAGTATTGCGATCGCCAAACGCTCGTTCTGGTGACGAGCCAACGACAATTTACTTTCGTAAATCCAGCAAATAAGAAGTTAAATCATAGCTATTGAAGATAAAGTACAAACCATGTTGAAAGTTAAAGTTGTTAATTATCAAACTGGAAAATTCAGACAACGAGAGCTTGAACCAGCTAAGGATAATAAGTTTGAATGGCTCATTGGACGCAAAGCAGATTGCGATCTTGTCCTTAATAGTCCTGAAGTTAGTCGAGTACACGGCAAAATTGTGTGGCAACAAGGACAGTACTTTTTCACCGATCTTGGTAGTACAGATGGCTCTCGTGTCAACAACGAAGAACTAGAAGTTAATTGCAATTATTTACTCAAAGAAGACGATTTGATCAGAGTGGGGAATTTTATTGTTGCAATTGAAAAAATCGCTCGTCAAGTTTCTGTTCCACCACAGGCTCACAATGGCGCAGCTAAACTCGCGCATTCCTTGGGCGAGGGAACCTCGCCAGGGTCGCTCGTCAATTCATCTAGTAAATCGAATGGAGGAGATTTAATAGTTCGTTGTCAACAAATTATTGACGAAACATCAGATGTGAAAACTTTTCGTTTCGTTGCTGAGCCACCAACGTTGTTTAATTATCAACCAGGTCAATTTGTTAATTTAGAATTAGAAATTGATGGCAAGCGAGTTGTTCGTTCCTATTCGATTTCTTCTCCTCCTTCAAGACCTTCAAGTTTGGAAATTACAGTTAAACGAGTACCTGCACCAACTGATACTCCCAACGTCCCGCCTGGGTTAGTTTCTAATTGGCTACATGACAATCTTCAAGTTGGTAGTAAGATTAAGCTGCTCGGTGGTGCGATGGGGAAATTTACCTGTACTTTCAACCCTCCCCACAAATTATTGATGATTTCCGCAGGCAGTGGTATTACTCCGATGCTCTCCATGAGTAAATGGCTCTATGATACTGCCAGAGATTGCGATCTCGTTTTCTTTCACAATGCTCGCAGTGCCGATGACATTATTATGCGACAAGAGCTAGAGATGCTGGCTTCTCGGCAACCTAATTTTCGTTTAGCAGTGTCAATAACTCGCCCTCAATTAGGATCACCTTGGTTGGGTTTTATGGGCAGGCTTGACGAAGCGATGTTACAAAATATTGCCCCCGATTTTCGAGAACGAACTGTTTATGTTTGTGGCCCTAATGGCTTTATGGCAGCAGTGAAACAGATGTTATCCGCTCTGAATTTTCCTATGGATAACTATCACGAGGAAAGTTTTGGCGGTGGCAAAAAGAAATCTAAAAAATCAGCACCATCTTATGTTCAGCTACCTGCTATAGATAAAGATATCGATAAAGTTACCGCACCTAATCGAGAACAAAGTTTTACTTCTATTCCTTCTTCTTCTCCTAAAGTTTTCTTTTCCCAGTCGGGACAAGAATTTGATTGCGATGAAGAAGAGTCCATCTTAGACGTAGCTGAACAACAAGGAGTTGCCATTCGTAGCGGTTGTCGTCAAGGAGTCTGTGGTGTGTGCAAAAAACGCAAGCTAGAAGGGGAAATTAGATATGAGGGAGAGCCTGATGGTCTTGATGAAAGCGATCGCAATGAAGGTTTGATTTTAACTTGTATTGCTTCTCCTATAGGTAGAGTAGCGATTGAAGCTTAAAATTAGCTCGCTTGCCATTAGTTATAAGCTATAAGCTCGATCTAACAGGGTATTAACCTGCGCCAGATCGTAGACACGCCTTGCGGTGGAGTCTTGAACTCGGTAGGGCGATCGCTGGTACTCCTGTATTTAACTTAAAAGCTTAGAGCTTTAAGAAAATAAAAATCGGCGTTGGCGAATTGAGGTATGATTTTCTTGACTAGCGAGCTAAAAGCAAAATTGTTCCGTTACTATATCAAACGCTCTGCTGCGATTGTTCTAAAATAGCTTCTAGATCGGCTTGATGAGTTTCCTTGAATTGCTGCATGAAAATTAAACCTCTGCTTCCACTCCTACTTATTGTATTGGGAATTCTTTTCACCCTTCTATTAGTAAGCCAGATACCTGAAGGAGCATATTTTAGTGGTGATGCTGGACTCAAAGCACTTCTGTCCAAACAACTTGCTCAAGGAACTGGACGCTTCGATCTCATACCTCCCCCACAGCAGTGGGTACAAGACTTATGGCAACAGGGACTTTATGCTTACACTCCTCCCTATGCTTATTATCTACAAGATCGTTATTTTATTGCCTTCCCCTATACCTTTCCTCTAGTCACCGCTCCCTTCTATAAACTATTTGGCTACTATGGTTTTTATGCCGTTCCTCTATTAGGGACGTGGATTTTATGGGGGCTATTTTACTGGGTGTGTCGATTATTAGGGTTTTCCTCGGTTTGGACGGCGTTAAGTTTGGGAATACTAATTTTTGCATCGCCATTTACCCTCTATAGTGCCATGTACTGGGAACATAGTCTTGCGGTTTGCTTAGCATTTGCAGGATTATCTTTGATTCTTTGGGCAAAGCAAAAAGAACATTCTCTTTCTAACTCTGCATTGATTTCGATCTTATCAATAGCAGGTATCAGTCTGGGTTTGTCTGCTTGGTTTCGACAAGATTTATTCTGTCTCATAGCTTTAATGTTTGCGATCGCATTTATCCAGGATCTTTTGAAATTACGACCGATTCAAAGTTGGCTGAGGGCTAAAAACTTTAAAATTAGCTTTGAGTTAATTCCCTACTCTTGGGTATTCAGTCTGAGTACGTCGATCGCAACTGGATTATATTTCGTATTTAACAAACCAATCTACGGCAGCTTTCTCGGCATTCCCCGCATTGAGATGTTAGAGGCAACATTTACTCAGAAATTGATCGATGCGATTGCTGGTTTTCAGGATATGGGAATTGCCTTTATCCAGTTTATGCCAATTGTTTGCTTTGTTGGATTTTATGGACTTGCCTTACTATTTGATCGCAAACGCCTCAAACCTAATTTTTTATCGATCTCTATCTATATCTTGAGCTTAATTTTACTATTTGGTATTTCCTTTCTCGTTCCAGCAGGAACATCAGGCTTGATTCCAGGAGGAAAGCAATGGGGAGTGAGATTTTTGCTGATTCTAGTCCCAATCTTAATTTTGACAACTGTTCAATCCCTAAAATTTGTTGTCGATCGTTGTCAGCCTTGGATGAAATACACCAGTATTGTTATCTTTTCTGTTCTTTTGCTATTGAGTTCTCATAAAAATACCCTAGAAGGTTCAGCCTATCTTCTTAAGAACTATCAAGACATTGCTCCAGCAATCAAATTTTTAGAAGAAAAGCCAGAGCAGATTATTGCTATTTCCCATCAATTTGTCGGTCAGGCTCTAGAAGCTTCTGTAAGGGTCGAAAAAGTTTGGTTCAAGGTTGAAAATACAGAAAATTTAGCAAAGTTAGGTCAGAGTATGCTCAAAGAAAATCTCAATCAATTCCTTTATATTTGCTATCCATTTGCCCCTTGCCCATTGCCCAAAGAAGGCAACGAAAAGCTATCTATTGATTATCAAGAAAAAGCTTATTCTGTAAATTTTAAATTTCTTGACAAAAAAGGAAAGTATCCAGTTTACCAGGGCTCGATCTCTGATCCGAATATCTAAACAGAGTAATGTACGTGGAACTTTCGTTAATAATGGAAGTTAGCTTACTAAATATTTAAAACCCCTATAAAGTCTCGATCTAAAATTAGATATAATATAGACTTATATGAGGTTTTTAATCCTTTAGCCTCTAAAAATACGCTCGAGCAAAAACTTAAAGTAAAGGGGAAATAATACTTTTAAGTTTGTTTTTGATTTTCCATAGAATCGATCGGAAAAGAAAATGGGAATTTGACCAATCTTGATATTTTTTGATTTACTCTCAAGCAACATTTCTAAGAGAAAAACGTTGCTTTTTTGCCGTAAGTTTAACTTTTGCCAAGTAACTTTTCTCATTGCCCTAAAGTTTAAAGTTATGTCGTCCACAGGAAGTTGAAAAATAATAATAAAAAATTTATTTCCCCAATAACTTAAGATTTTCTGTCTTCTGGATGAGAAACCTTTTGCCCTACTTCCTTTGCTGTATTTTGATCCTACGACTAAATCATAATCGTGTAACTTCCCGATCAATCTATTGATATCTTCAACATGGATAGAGCAATCAGCATCCATCGAAACTAATATTTCATTTGAGGCACTATTGTACCCTTCCTTTAGGGCTGCACCTATTCCTTCTTTTTTCTTTCTTAAGACAACTCTAGCCCCTAGTGTTCGGGCAACCTCTGCCGTTCCATCTGGGGAGTTATCATCAACAACGATTATTTCGGATTTGGGGAATTTTTGTTCGATCTCTGGTATGAGCTTTTTCAGATTCTCGGATTCATTGTACGTAGGCAAAATAACAGAAAGACTATCATAACTTAAGGACTCTGGCATATTCGCAAACTTCCTACTATTAGGTTAAACAAAATGAATTTGAACTAAGCTAAATATAGCGAGCATAAAATACTGGCTTGTATTTTGCAATACCATTGAAAAAATTTTCAATGTAGTTAATCAATATCTCTCTGAACTACAATCTATTCACTAAGTTAGCTTATTATTTCATTTACTTCCAAATATTTCTGAAGCTCTTGACATCCTCCCATCGTCATAGCCGAGGGATTCCTAGAACAGGCTAAGCTGCTCGTAGGTGGTTGACACTTCATCGCAAGTAGCAAGCCTCGCTTGACTTACACTCGCTCCATGTCCGTTTTTGTCTTGGTCTGATTGCCCACCAGCCCATCTTTCTAAATTCTTGGCAGCATTGATATCTCTATCATGAATGGTATTGCAGTACAAGCATTCCCACTCACGAATATCTAGTTCTTTTCTTCCTCCAGATTTTCCGCAGCAGGAACATACTTGAGAGGAAGAATACCATCTATCCACTATAGTTAGATGCCTGCCATACTTATCGCATTTAGCTGCCAGCATGGTTTTGAACTTAGCCCATCCCGCGTCTGATATAGCGCGAGATAGTTTTCTATTCTTGACCAAGTAAAGTCAGTGAAAGGGTCGCCCCTTCCACTGCTCTCCAAAACGTAGCGTGATAGTTTCCTATCACTACGCTCCTCAGTAATACGGCTGCTGTCATCAGTACGCCTTTAAATCATTGTTGTAAT
>NZ_LR214371.1 GCF_900659865.1 Hyella patelloides LEGE 07179 | reverse complement strand
CTTTAGGGGTACTATGGGAACCTTTTGTTTCTCAAGCCCAAAGTCAGGGTAATACCATCGCCCTCAGTAGTCGAGATGCGCCCAAAACTATTGTTGATATTATTGTAGCAAGCGATCGCGTTATGGCAAATAATCCCGAAGCCGTTACTGAGTTTATCTCTGCTTACTATCAAAGCATCGATAGTGGACTTCAAGATTCTAGTTTACTGATACATCAAATCGCCATCGACGGCAAAATGGAGCCACAAGAAGCCAAAACAATCAGAAATGGTATTCAATTCTTTTCTTCCTTAGAAGCGCAAAAATGGATGACGACAGGTATTCTACAACAGAGAATTGAAGCTGTCGCTGCTATTTTAGCCCTAGCAGGTAAAATTGAGGACATTCCCGCTGATAGTGACACTTTATTTACCGCCGAATATCTTAAACCAGCCGTCGAGCGTACCAATCGCCTGTTAAAAACGATCTCTGCTGACAATCCAGAGTTGGCACAAAAATTGCAGGGAGTATCGACAGCACCAAAGAAATCTGTTTCTTCAGCCGAGGTTGCAGCAGCTAAACCCATAGGTAATTTGACAGTGCGAGGGGAAGTTCATTTTCAAACAGGTTCAGCACACCTAACGCAAGAAAGCAAAGAAGTTTTAGCCAAACTCAAAACAGAGATTGCCGAGTTTAATCCTGAAAACATCGCGATAAAAGTCCAAGGTCATACTAGCAAAACAGGCAATGCTCAAGTTAATCAACAACTGTCTCAGCAAAGAGCCGAGGTAGTAGTCAAACAACTTCAAGATAACTTACCTCACAACTTTATTTCTGAAGGATTAGGTTTTTCTGAGCCATTACCAAAAATCGATCCTACTTCTCCTCTAAATCAACGTACTGTAATTCGTTTGGTAAGAATTGGCTCTTGAGTGGTAGCAAGTAATACTTTACAAATAACAGTTTTCACAAAATCAGAATTCAGAAGTCATGCATTCGTAGGGGCGATTCGCGAATCGCCCGTACAAAAGTCAAAATTTAGAAGTTATCTCTCTACCCCAAGTAATTTAGGCTTATTTATCAATAGAAACTATAGCAGTACACAAAAGCATTAGGACACTTTTTTAAAGTACTTGCTACTCACTACTTGCTACTTGCTACTTGCTACTTACGAACTAGGAACTTTACTTGTCTTAATCAAACAATAGCAACGGTAATAACTAATTATCAATTTTTCCATGTTTAACTACATATCTAATTCTGAAGCAACAGAATTGCTCTTCAAAGCAATCAAAATTCATAGATACCTCAAATTGACTTCAGAATCTACCGAACAGAATATCAATCTGCAAACTCGCTTCAGACAAATTGGAGTACAGTTACAAAATTACACTCATCCGATTAATGATGCTGTAGCTGTCGAGCAAATACCTTTAAAGATTCGACGTTGCTTTGTCAGAGCAGTAATGTTGCTTACTCGCTATCCTCAACTGGGAGGTCAACAAACTGGAGGAACTTATAAATCGCAGATCGTCAGTAGCTATCGACACGATTCTATTCCCAATTTTTGGTACGAAGCAGATATGGTTGCAAAATTATGTCGATTGTTTCAATTATCGTCCCAATATGCCAAAGACATTAAACATCTATTAACTCAAATAGATCGACAAATTGCTCGACAACAGCAGATAATACAAGCCTTGACAAATGAATTTAATCGAGTTTCCCACCAAAAAGACGTTCTCAGATTATTTCAGAGCCTCTTTGGTGATGTAACTATACCAGAAACTAGTATTAATTGTTTAACTACAAAGATGCAAATTGCCTTTGTAATCGATTATCACAAAGATCGACTCCAAGAAGAATATCTATGGCAAAATTTATCTCCTCCAGAACAACAAACTATTTCCTGTCTTTTTAACAAGATATCGCAGTTTAGTTGGCAACAGTTTGCTCGTTTTCCTAGTTTTGGTTATGTAAAAGCTCCCAGTATAGACTCCCAATTACTTCAGCGTTTAGTCAATGTAACAGGGTATAATAAATCAGAAATTGTAAAAGCGATCGCTACTTCTGTAACTGTGGTTGCTACAGAGCGTGCAGAATCTTTTTTACTTCATGATATTTGGGGACATTATTGGCAATCCATTCTTACTCAGTTTAGCAATGACTATACATATTTAAGCCAAATAGATCGAGATTTAAACCTCGATTCATCTGTGAAGACAACCACAGGAATCATTAGCTTACAACAATTATTTCGCTACCAAAATGGCGTAGTTAATCTTAATAAACCATTAGCACAAAAGTTTTTTCACAGTGCAGCCAAAAAGCGTCTTCAAAGTTTATCAACCCATTTAATTGGGGAAATGTTAGCAGATATCAATGAATATAAATGGCTGTCACAAAATTATGATTCTCAAGACTTATTATTATCAACACGGGAGTCCCCATTCGAGGATAAATGGAATATGCTCTCTGACCGAGAGCATTTCCTCCCGTCAACTTCATATTTCAAAGATTTTCCTACCAAACTAGACCTAACAATTCAAGACTTAGAATTTCTCTATTTACCTCTTTTTGAAACTCTAATTAAATTACCCCTATCCAGTTTAGAAACAGAGTTAATTAATAAATTTCAGATTAAAGATCGGGATATTTTATCTAGCTTAAGGCTAGCGATCTCCGATCTCAATCAAACTTTTATTACTGAATATATTAAACAAGATCGATCGAAATATAACCAGCTTATTTTAAAGCTACTAAGATTCCAAACTTTACTGAATAAGCTTTATACTAAACCCCATAAAAACACTCATATTCCCTTTCAAGATTTAATAATTTTGTTTGTTGGTAATTACTATTGTCCCAACTTTGAGCAAGATATTGCTTCTCTTAATTTAGCTTTAGCTAATTATTTTTTCCCTTGCTGGCTATTACTAAAGAAAATTTCCCTAAACTAGCTATTGCTTTGACAAAATTTTCATGCTTTTTTTAAGCAATATTCAGAACCAGAAAAAATGAAACAACCCAATAATTCTTTCTCTGAAGCCAAAGCTTCAGAAATATTAGAACTAGCAGCCAGATACTACACTGAGGAAAATCAAGCCTATACTGATGAAGAATTAATTCATGCTGGTACAGAAGCCCAAATACCAGATTACCTAGTTATAAAAGCTGTACAAGAGATTAAAAACCGAAAGCAGCAAAAATTAGCACGAAAAAAACGAATCCAATATCGTCTGAAAAGAGTTCTGGGTTCTAGCTTATTGGTCTTTAGTGCGATCGCTTGTTGGGGTACTATTACTTATAACCATCTGATTACTGTTATTAGTAACACTAAAACTGCTCAAAAACAAGTAACAAACCAACTACAAAGACGAGCTAATCTTATTCCACAATTAGTTAATCTCACTCAAACTTATGCCAACCACGAACAAGAAATTATTACTCAATTAATTGTCGCCAGACAAGACTACTTAAAAGCAGATGCTTTTGAAGCAAAAACAAATGCGATCGCCAATATAGACCGAGCAATTTTAAATTTCTCTAATTATGCCACTACTAATCAAAAATTAAAGTCTAGTCAATTATTTATCAACCTTCAATATGAAATTACAGGAACAGAAAATCGTTTGGCAGTAGAAAGAATGCGTTATAACCAAGCAGTAGAAAAATATAACCAAGAAATTAAACAATTTCCCCAGTCTTTAGTTGCCACGATTTTTCAATTTGAAAGTCTTTAGTTTTTGGCAATCAATACTGTTTTGTGGGGATTTAGAACGAGGCTCGAATATTTCTAAATTTTGAAAATCTTAAAATTTCCATAATAACACAGTAATGCTACTAGAAAAAATAGGCATACTTATATTTATTTATCTACTAATAACTTTTAAAATTACGATTTTAGTTGTGATTATTAATGCGATTAGAACAGGATGGTATTGGATTCACTGCTCCCCTATCTGGATTTCATAAAATGGTGTATGTGTACATAGATGAAAGACCATGTGTTTTTTTATTTATTTTAAGATTCTATTGCTTTTCTGTAATCATGAATGGCTGGGGTATATTTATATTTATTCAGGGTTATATTCATATTTATTTAGCAAACACCACATAGACAACTTTAAAAATAGTGATTGATCACTGTATTTTAGTCTACAGTTTCCTACTGATAAGAAAAAACTCTATAAAGGGCATACTGAACTTTAGATAAATAAAAAAAGTAATATTAAAGTCCAGAATGAAAATAGATTATCAACAAGTATTAGACTTAATAGCCAAAAAAGAATATACTTCTGCTCTAGTAATTCTTAACCAAATTTTAGAACAAGATTCTACTTTTGCCGATGCTTATTACCAAAGAGGAGAAGTTAAAGAAAAACTACAAGATTTTACAGGCGCGATCGCAGATTATACCCAAGTCATTTATTTACAACCCACGGTTAAAGCTTACATTAGTATTGCTCTCATTAAATTTTCTCAAAACGAGCTTACCGCAGTAATCACTAATACTAAATTGGCAATAGATATAGATGATAGCTCACCGATTGCTCATCGTTTATTGGCACAGGCTTATCAAAGGCAAAATCAAATTACCGCAGCAATTGATACTTACAAAAAAGCCACTCGTTGCTATCTAGAAAAAGGAGATAAAAAAAATGCTCGTTATTGTTTTGAGCAGATTGAAAAACTCAATAAACAAATAAAAAAATCACCTCAAAAAATTACAACCACTTACTTATCTGTTAATCACACTGTTGTTCCAGATTTCTTGAGAAATGCGATCGCCAAAGCAGAAGCAGGAAACTATTATGCAGCCTTAACCGATCTTAATTGGCTTTTAAATATCGAGCCTCATAATCCAGAAGCTCTTTGCCACAGAGGCTTAATTGCTGCCAAATTAGGCGATCGTAAAAAGGCTATTACCGATCTAGCTCAAGCAGTTCAAATTGAACCCCATAATCAAAAATGGCAGTATCAAAGAGGAATGGCTCGTCTTGATTTAGGAGACGCTTATGGTGCGCTGCAAGACTTTAGCGAACTCTTAAAAAGAGAGCCAACTAATGCCGATTTTTTATTACAAAGAGGTCAAGCTTATGTGCAATTAAAACAATATGATGAAGCTTTTAAAGACTATGCCAATGCCTTAGCCATTGAACCCAATAATGGAGAATTATATCTTAGTAATGGGAAGCTTCAAGAATTATTAGAAAATACTGAAGATGCCATAGTAAACTATCAAAAAGCAGCAATGATTTTCCTCAATCAAGGAAACCATCAAAAGCATCAAAAAGCTCAAGCAAAAATTCAAGCAATCAAAGCAAATATTCGCCAACAACAAACAGAAGCAGAAAAGATTATTCACATTCCGATTAAATACTTTACTTCCCATCGTGGTAGTGCCGTAGTCGAAGTTATGTTTAATCAAAAATACACCTTCGATCTCATAGTAGATACAGGTGCAACTATGACTATGTTGACTGAAAAAATGCAGAGAGCAATGCGATTAAATACTATTGATAGAACATGGTGTGGTGTAGCTGATGGTCGCTATGTAGAATTAGATGTTTGTCATGTCAATTCTTTAACAGTACAAAAAGCAACAGTTAATCATCTTGATGTTTTAGTTGCTCCCAGAGAAACAAGAGCCGAAGGACTTTTAGGTCAAGATTTTTTACGCAATTATGAGGTACGTATCTTAAGAGAAGAAATTCATTTATATCCTCATTAAACAAAGCTGTAAGCTATAAGCTAATAATCACGTAGATAAGGACTTACTAATAACATCGAACCCATTTGATATCTAATTGAGCGCAAGTCTAGTGAAGTAAAAGATTTAATTATTAAATGGAGAAGAAAATTGAAAAATAAAGGCAATGTTGTTAATGCAATTTAAATGCACAACAGCTTATCTATATAATCTAATATAGCGTTATCATCGATTCTATCTTTTAGAAGTGATTTCAGAATCAAAAAAGCCTAATTTACTATCCCTTAATAGAAAATCGCATCACAAATCACCAAAAAATAATTTAAGAATTTAGCTTTTGCAAACTAGAAACGCTGTATTTAATTTTTAAAGTTTTTCTAGCTTTTTCTTGTATTTCTGTATCAGAGCTTGTTGCTAACTTTTCTAATGTTTCCATAGAAGCATTAATATTATCTGCAATATGTACTTGTAAAGTGGGCAAGCAAACATTGGGATTTAAATCTGGTTTTGTCGGAATGTTAAAAGCTAGATAATCTAGATAAATAGGAGCTATATTTTTGTTTTGAGCTATCTTTTGCATTATTGACAGAGAGTAATACTGAGAAATTGCTTCTAAAGATAAGCTTTGCGAAAAATCACTACCATCTACCAAAATTCTTTCTAACAGTGCTAATTGAATTTCTTGATGGGTTTCGCCGATTGTGCCGATCATTAGGGAGTAATCTTGAGAGATCGCTTCAAGGTAGGAGCTTTGAGAAAAATTACTATCATTTATCAAGTTATTTTCTCGCAGTAATGATAGACCTTCTTTATAAGATTCGCTGATTCTTTCTCGCAGTCCTGGCGGAAATTCTTTATAAAATTCGCTGTTTCTGTTGATAATTTTAGCCATAGTTGTATTAGATAGGTTTTTATTTTGAACTGCCATAAAACGAACTCTAGGGCTAAGATCTTTAGCTAAGAAATCGAGAATATGTGCGGGGGTGCTAGGATTGCGAGCGACGCTAGCGCGAATTTTGTCTTTACTTTCCTTGGCTAAATTTTCTAGGATTGGAACTGGCAGATTGGGATTCTCAGCAAGTTCGGTTTTTAGATAGATGCCTTTTTTAGCTGCCAGCATTTCTAAAATTGGAATAGGAGTATTTTTGCATCTTGCCACATCGCTGGTCATTTTATTATTTTGAATAAAATATTCAAAAACATCTGCAGGAGTACTTGGATTGTTAATAACATATAAACGAATCGAATGAGCGCGTTTTTTAGATAATTCTCTCAGAACTTTTTGAAAAGTAATCGGGTTGCTAGCAATAGAATACTCACTTACTTTTTTATTTTCTGCTATTTCTTTTTTAATTATTAAAGGTGTATTTTGATGATGGTATAGAGCCTTATATATTTTGGAAACTTGATTTCGATCTGTATAACTTGCTTCATTTTTACTTAGTTCGCGATAAATAATCTCTAGAGCTTGATTCGGTGTATTAAAGTTGTTTGCCAAGTATAACCATGGCTTGAGAATATTGGAGTAAATAGTGCAACTTTCTGTTATTTGAAGTAGAATATCTGGCTCTACAAAATTAGACTGAGCAAGCTGTGACAAAACTCCCCTATAGTTAATTGAACTAATAAGATCGACCAACTGCATTTTTATAGATAGTTCTACTTGATTATTTTCAATGAGATTTCTATAGCATTTAGATAAAACATATTTGTTTGGACGCAATTTACTTTTAGTCTGAATTATTTGATTCAAGCGGGAATATTCAATCAATCGCGAAGCAATACCCTTTAAAGTATCAACGGAAAAGTTCGGATGAATGGTAATGCATTCTAATATTGTCGAATCATCTTCCCGCGCTAGCTGTCGCAAAATGTTGGCTGGAGTATTCATATAATCTGCCACCATTCGGCGTATCTTTAAATGGGGATTTTTTGCCAATTTTTCTAAAGTTGAAGGGTTTGGTCTTGCTGTTCCATCAATAAATTTAATAATATTCAGTACAGAGTCAGTAAAATTAGGATGTTTCAAAAGAGAATCTCTAACAATACTTTCTTCGGTAGCTGCTACTATCTCTAAAATAGAAGTAGGTGTATGAGGATTTTGAGTAATAGCTAAAAGAACTCTTAAGTCGCGATCTCTTGCTAAAATTTCTAATATCTCTGAGGAAACGCTTTTATTTCTGGCTACTGCTTGCCTAACAACATAATTTTTAGAACTAGCTAATTTTTTTAGTATCGACAAAGGCGTTTGCGGATTTGCAGCAATTCCCACTTGAAGCGATAGAATCTCTGATAGCTTTTCTAAAATATCAAGAGGAGTATTAAGATTACCAGCAATTGCGTATAAAAGATTGAAATCGTTTGACTCGGCTAACTTGACGAGAGTTTTTGGTTCTGTTGTGGAGCTACGAGCTAAGGATAATCTAACAAATTCGCTTTCTGGATTTTCTAGCAAAAGCAAATAAAAAATAGGATTATTCGTAATTTCTTCGGGAAACTCTGCTCCTAATTTTTCTAATACTATTACAGGAGTATTAGGATTCCCAGCAACATATTTACGAGTTTGATAATCTTTATTTCTAGCTAGTTTTTCTAACTTCTCTGGTGTAGTATTTTCATCTTGGGCTAATTGTCTTGCTTGCCGAATATCCATCAAAATTAATAAGCGTCAACGATTCATTAATCCAGGTTAACGCGATAAAAATTCTCTCGCAGAATAAAATAGCTGTTCAGCGAAGAAATTTACTTAAGTCCTCATTAACAATTCAAAATTCAAAATTATATTGAAGTGTTATTTAAAGAAAATCATGAACTTTATGAATGATTTTTCTGAACTTTTTACGGTTAAAAAAACATGAATTCAACCCCATTGATTATTTTAGAGTAATCTGAAATAGTTGAATTATAAGCTGTTTCTTTACCCAGAAGAAATAATCATAAAAATAAAAACATACTGTCTAGAAAAGCGGTCTGCTAAAGGCAGCACTTCGCGATCGCCTTTTTAAAACATTTATATAACTTAACCTTAATCTCGGAAAAGATTAGAAGTTGG
The DNA here is from genome assembly GCF_900659865.1 of Hyella patelloides LEGE 07179. Taxonomy (GTDB): domain Bacteria; phylum Cyanobacteriota; class Cyanobacteriia; order Cyanobacteriales; family Xenococcaceae; genus Hyella; species Hyella patelloides. Next base: position 2,746 of record NZ_LR214371.1, on the reverse strand, counting down.
AACTTATTTTAAGAAGGATATCTAGAACCGTGTAAATACTAAGAAATTTCTCGCAAGCTTTGTAGCATAAATTATATCAGTGGGATTTATCACCACAGATTAATTTATCAAAACAAGGAGACAAATAACTATGACTACTTCTGATTTTGATATCACAACTATCGGCGATCGAGATCCCTTATTCGATCTACAATGGTATCTGCAAAACACTGGTCAGACAGGAGGAACACCAGAAGCAGATGCCAATATTGTGGATGCTTGGTCAACTGCTACAGGAGAAGGAGTAGTTATCGGTATTGTTGATGATGGAGTACAATACACACACTCCGATCTGAATGATAATTATAACTCTGCTCTAAGTTATGATTTTCAATCCGATGATAGCGATCCTTTTCCTTTAATATCAGAAAATCACGGTACTCGGGTAGCTGGTATAGCAGTAGGAGAAGGAAATAACGATCTTGGAATTATTGGTGCAGCACCAGACGCTACTTTTGCTAGTTTACGAGTAGATTTCTCTTCTGCGATAGAAGACTATCTTGCCTTATCTTATCAAAATCAAGACATCGACATTTATAGTAACAGTTGGAGTATGGCTGAGAATTTTGTCGAGCCTCCACAACTAGCTCAAGATGCCATAGAAAATAACACTGAAGAAGGTCGCGGAGGATTGGGCAATATCTATGTATTTGCAGCAGGAAACAATGCTTTAGAAGAAGATAACGTTAACTACGATCGCTATACCAACTCTCGTTATACCATTGCAGTGGGAGCAATCGATCGTAACGGAGAACATTCAAATTACAGTAATCCAGGTGCATCACTGCTAATTTCTGCATATTCGAGTAACGATGATATTGGAGTTGTCACTACAGACAATGGTACGATTATAAATCCTGATTCCTATACGGAAGATTTTGGGGGAACATCTGCTGCAACTCCTTTAGTATCTGGAGTAATTGCTTTAATGCTAGAAGCCAACCCTAATCTTACTTGGCGCGACGTACAGCATATTCTAGTCGAAACAGCAGAAAAAAACGACCCTAACGATTTAGACTGGGTACAAAATGGCGCAGGACACGATGTCAATTACAAGTATGGTTTTGGTGGTATTGATGCTACCGCAGCCGTTAATTCAGCTTTAAATTGGGAAAGCGTAGCCGAAGAAGTTTCCCTTACTTCTGAGCAAATTAATGTTAACTCTCTAATTCCTGATAACAATCCAGTAGGAATTAGTTCCAGCTTTAATATAGAAGAAGATATTGATGTGGAATGGGTAGAAGTCGTCTTTGATGCAGAACATACTTGGCGAGGCGATTTAGAAATAGTCTTGACTTCTCCTGATGGAACACAATCAGTATTAGCAGAATTTCGTGACGATGATGGATATAACTATGACAATTGGATGTTTACCTCTGCTTGTCATTGGGGGGAATCTTCTCAAGGAGAATGGACACTGACTGTCTCAGATAACAAAAATTTGATTAGTGGTACTTGGAATTCTTGGGAAATCAATCTTTATGGCACTGCAAACGAACCTGTTGATAGTCCGCCTACAGTTGTCACTCCCATTGCCGATCTCACAGTCACCGAAGATGATGCCAATCAGACTATCGATTTAAGTGATGTCTTTCAAGATGCCGATGGCGATGAGATTACCATTGCAGTGGGAGCTAACAGTAATGATCGATTAGTCTCTACCACGATTGAAGATGATAGCCTGACTCTCGATTTTGCCGAAAATCAATCAGGAACAGCAGAGATTACCCTCCGTGCTACGGCTAACGAACAAACTGTGGATGATACCTTTACCGTTACTGTGGAACCTGAAGAAGTATCCGAACCTATCGATTTATTTCGTTTCCACAACACTACCTATGAAACAGGAACTTATATTTTTGTTAATGCAGAGGAAAGAGATGCGATTATCAGCGATTCTGAGTTGAGAGAAATTTTTGCATTAGATGGTATCAGTCCTGCTTTTACTGCTAGTCTTGTGGATGGAGATGATTTAGCTCCTGTCTACCGTATTAGAAGCCTGGAGACACCTGGTACTTATGCATTTGTTGGACAACAGGAAAGAGATGCTATTTTTGCCGACCCAAACCTCAGAGAAATTTATGAAGCAGAAGGTTTAGATAGTGAAGGTAATGATGTTGCAGATTTCTATCTTCATCCAGCTGATGCAGGTTTAGGCACTGAAATTAATCGTTTTCAGAATACGCAAAATGGAACATTCCTCTATGCCAGTCCAGCAGAAACAGAAGCTATCATAAACGATCCCAATTTATCTAGTATTTTTACCAATCAAGGTGTTGCTTTCAATTCTTTAGAATAATTGAATATAATAACTTTTCGAGCCTAACTTAAATGAGATCGAGTTTTTGATTTCTCACCACCAATGTTAAAACATCAATCTGACCATCTTGTCGATATTCTGTATGAGGTCTATCTGCAACAATAGTGTAAGCTCCGAAAATCTGAGATTTCCAAGATTCAGGTGTCCAGAAATTGCGATAAATCCCATAATCATCTATATGCCCTTCTGGATTATTTTCGGCATTAAACGTTTTGGCGTTGCTGATTTAGCGAACGAGTGCGCGACAGCTTCGCTAGTCCTTTAGGGGTCTTGGGCGGGGCAGAAGAGTTCTGCCGTGAAACGACAGAATCAGCCCCTTGGGTTTCCCTCAATGAGCAACTCGTTCAAGACAGGTATGAAACCGATAGTAATACTGTTCGGAGCTTC
>NZ_LR214370.1:8147-11644 GCF_900659865.1 Hyella patelloides LEGE 07179 | reverse complement strand
CTTTCAAAATCTTGGACAGTTAGTTTGAATCGCTCGCTGCAAAAAGGACATTGTAGTGTTAAAAATCCATCGTCGTCTGTGGGAACATCAATCTTGAAAGTTACTTCACTCATTGCTTTGAGTATACATTGACAAACAATTGTACTATCAGTTTATCAAAATGACCATATTGCGATCGCCGATATGAGAATAAAGATCGCGAATCGTTGCCATGCAACAGCTTTGTCTATTCATCACTGGTTACAACAAAAGTAGATATTTGAGTACGCAAAAACCCGCCTTGTCAAAAAGACAAATATTCAAACTTTCACATACCTGCACATTTGCGTAATAGATAAGCTATTATGTTCGGCATCTCAATTGAGATATTTTTGCGTACTCAAAAGTCCAGCAACTCAAGTTTTCGCATTTTCAGTCATTCACGTATTTGAGTATTGAAAAGATGATTGTTACTATTGCTTCGTTTAAGGGTGGAGTCGGAAAAACTACTACAGCAGTACATTTAGCAGCTTATTTGGCTAATCAAAGTACTACCTTATTAATTGATGGAGATCCAAATCGCAGTGCTACCAGATGGGCAGAGCGAGGGGGTTTGCCATTCCAGGTTGTAGACGAACGAAAGGCTGCCAAATATGCCAGAAAAGCCGAACACATTGTTATTGATACCCAAGCCAGACCAGAACAGGAAGATTTAGAGGCATTAGCAGACGGTTGTGATCGCTTGATTATTCCCTGTACTCCTGATGCTTTAGCCTTAGATGCCATGATGCTGACGGTTAAGGCACTGCATCAACTAGGCAGCGACAAATACCGTATTTTACTCACTATTATTCCTCCCAAACCCTCAAAGGATGGGGAGGAAGCTAAAAAGATGCTGAGTGAGGCGGGATTGCCAATGTTGAAATCGGGAATTAGGCGTTATGCAGCATTTAAAAAAGCTGCTCTTGAAGGAACTATTGTTTCGGAAATATCAGATAAGAAAGCTCGTATAGCTTGGGGTGATTATCAAGACTTAGGTAAGGAGATACAAACTAATGAGTAAATTTAAGAATATTTTGGATGCAGCTAACCAACCTCCAGAACCAGAAACAGTCAAGAAGAAAACCAAAACCACCAAAAAATCCTCACCACCAATCGTTGACGAAAAACCCGAACCTGTCAAAAAAGGAAGACCAAAAGGAAAACGCAGTAATCCTGACTTTGAACAGGTAACAGCTTACGTTCGTTCTAAGACTTATCGCCAGACAAAAATAGCTCTACTACAGCAGTCGGAATTAGAAGACTTTTCCGAGCTAGTAGAAGAATTACTAACTGAGTGGTTGAGTACGCAAAAAGGCAAAAGTTCAAATACTTAACAACTCAAGTAGTTGAATATCTGAAGTTGATTAAATAGCGTATGCCCCAATCCCCAAGCCATTGGAGGTTTAATAGAGAGCGGGAATTATCGGGCAAATTTTAATTCAAGCAAATGGTGGAGTAGGGTATTTATTCTTTTTAGGATGTTCGTCAGCATAATAAACTACTACTTCCTTTGTGCTAGGCAACGGCTGAAAAAAAACTCTGTAATTACCCGTTACTCTATATTCCCAACCTCCTTTAAAGTTTTTCCCTTTCATTGGAAAAGAAACAAGAGGAATTCTTTGCATGGGATTGGTTGAAAGGCGTTTATAGCAAAGAGTAGTATCTTCTGGGCATTGTTCAACAAGCTTCTTCCAGCTTTTTACTACCTTCGCTCCATTGCCTAGAACTTTCCAAGGAGTTGAGACAGGTTTCGATCCAAGTAATATTTCGTCAGGGGCTTCTAAACGATGTAGGTTTGCCATCAACTAACTGGATTTTCTTTTAATGCTTCTTTAAACTCATCAAGTTCATTACCTTGATTGGCGATCGCGCTCTCTCTCCATTCAAAAATTACGCTTTTCAGTTCATCCCAGTCATTTGTTTCTTCTGCATATTTCAATGTTTGAAGAATCTCTCCAACCATTTCCTCTCGATCTTCATTATCAAATTCGTTAATCCATTGATAAGGATCGTGTTCTTCTAAAGCATTCCCTAGAGATAGTCTGAAAACAGAATTCATGATTGAAATGACAACAGTTTTGTAGTAACTTACTTTAGTTATTTCTCCCATGCGTTCTCGTTTCAAGAGCGCAAAGGTGTCAGAGTTACGAGTAATAGTCACTGGTTGCTTCATAGCTTCATCTAGGACGCTTCCTGATTTGCGATTCAAATCCTTAGATGTGAATATGATATCGCTGTAAAGAGATTCAGATTGTAGAGTTATGGTCATGCTCTTTGCCAAATATCGTTATTTTATACGTACTATTATACGCATAATTAAGATATTTGCAATATTTTAAAATAGAGTGAAAAAGCTGATGGTCGATCCTAAAAAAGCAGCCAAACTGATTCGCCAACATTTTGAAGAGTTAACCACAGAGCAATTTGTGGAGAATCTGCATCGTTCTTGTCCAGAGGTATTTGAAGATAACCAGCGATCGCATCCACCCCAAAATACATCCACCCCCATTTCATCGGATAAAGCCCAACAACAAAAAAGCTAATATTTAACAGGTAACTTTGTTAGTTTTTAGTCCAATAAAAACACCAATTTAAAAATTAGCTAAAATATTTTTCCAAACTAAACACAAAATGCAAAAAAGGGTGCTATACTACAAAAAGCTCAAATAAAAAGGAGGTCGAACCCAATGAATACAGCTACTTCAAAATCAAATTTCAATAATTACGAAGCAAATCTATATTCTTGGCAGCTCCTCATATCGACCAGTTTTAATATAGAGCATAGTTTATGTTGTTATCAACAACATCTGCTGATACAGAATTTATCGTTAGTTTAAGCTCAGTTAAAATTTCACATCTACTAAACTGCTATTCCTAAAGTAGTCTATCTACTGTAGTTTTTTAACACAGCAAATACTTGAAGCTGGATACTTATATTTAGCCAATTTTCCAACTACGTTTAATTAGCTAAATACTGTAATCCCCAGCTTTATAGAAGAAGCCAATCGTCATAGGGTTTCTATGTATTGCTGAATGTATGGAATTAAACGAGCAAAATATTAATTGAAATTAGCTATCTAATTTCTATAACTCTGGTATGGGTGAATACATAGCCAGTTTAATTAAGCTTGAAGTTTTTAATGACTATCCGTAAATAAATAATTTTCACATCTCTGAATAAAGAGAGTAATTTTGATGAAGAATTTGCTTTTTCATATCAAGGTAGAATTATACCTAAAATATTATATTTTTCCGCAATAAAGGTAGAAAAATACTAATAGCACCTTCAAATATACAGCATTATATTTACTGTTAATACTACATATATTACAGATAGTTTATGCTGCAAAAAAATTAATAATTTAGCGTTAATTATTAACTTAAAAAATCAGTTATTAATCAAACTAAAAAAGCTAAAGACAGCACCTTGAAAACTAAATAATAAATATATTCTTGCATTGGTAGCCAAGTGGTAA
>NZ_LR214370.1:0-7495 GCF_900659865.1 Hyella patelloides LEGE 07179 | reverse complement strand
GTAGCTCAGTTGGTAGAGCGTCTGTTTGAAGAGCAGAAAGTCACTGGTTCAATTCCAGTCTGGGGGGCTGATGGGAAGTAGGCAAATAGGCAAAGCCATCGCACTTTGAATGCGAAGTTTGGGGGTTCGATTCCCTCCTTCCCAGCCACAACAAACTCCTGTAGCCCAATTGGAAGAGGCGACAGACTTAAAATCTGTTCATGTATGGGTTCGACTCCCATCAGGAGTACCAAATACCTGCCCTTGTGACGGAACTGGAATACGTGCTGGTCTTAGAAACCAGATCTTGTGGGTTCGACTCCCACCGAGGGTACTGACTTTTGAATTACATCCCAATAAACCCCTGTAACCCAATTGGAAGAGGTGTCGTTCTCAAAAAACGATTGTTGCTGGTTCGAGTCCAGTCAGGGGTATTGTATCTAACCAAAATAGATACGAATATGGTGTCCGAAGTCGAAGTGGTGGAGATGCTTGTTTGTGAAGCAAGTGATTAGCGGGTTCAACTCCCGTCGGACACCCTTTGGAAGTTGCCGCTAAATGGATGGCAAGCGGTCTTGAAAACCGTGGTACGGCAGAGAATGTCGTAGGGGTTCGATTCCTCCAACTTCCGTCATACAGATTAATTCAAACCCAGTTGCTCGTGTAGTGACTGGGTTTTTTGTTGTGTGTACGATCGCGAAGCGTTATCGGTTGGCATCGCCACTCTACGATAAGATAAACTCACAAGCGCGATGCCTACGGCACAGCTATCGCCAATCGCAATAATTAAAATGCCTGTAGATCCTAGTCTTTACCCCGATAATTGGCACAGCCTAGCATTGAAAGTAAAAGAAGCTGCTGAGTGGCAATGTCAGTGCTGCGGGAAAAAATGTTACCAGCCAGGAGAAAAACCAGAGGGTTTAACCCGTTCTGAGTGGACGGCTGACATTCTACAGGTGCATCATCGCAACCATGACCAGAGCGATAATCGATTGTCTAATTTGATGTCTGTCTGTGCTGCTTGCCATCTAGGTTTACATCGGAGTCGGTATAGTCCAGTAAGCGAAGGTCAGTTATCTTTATGGTGATGAAATGGCGATCGCGGTTGTTCGCCATCGTCGTTCTAGATAAATAATCCAACATCAACCGAGAAAAATTCAGCTAAAGCTTTTGCCTGGGCTTTGCTAATACTGCGTTTACCATTAACTACTTCTGAGACAACTCCTCTCGAACCAATTACGCCAACTAAGTTTTCTTGTTTGATACCACCTGCATCCATTAAATGTAGCAACATCGAATGAGGCGTACCTTTAGGAATGGGATATTGTTCGTCCTCAAATTTTTCAATCAGAGTAACTAACAATTCAAGGATCGTATCTTCTCCAGGGGTGCGATTAACCCTGTGTTCTAATTCGGAAGCACTCGCTATAGCGCGATCGTTTTCTGCTTCAGTTTCGATGACTTTAGGTTGATATTTGGCTAGTAATTGGGCGTAGTCTGAGGGATTAGTAGTAAGGGTCATTTTTCCATTTATCCTTATCGTATTCTGCGTGAGTTAAAACGTATTTGATATAAATTCGTTGATTGGGGTAAATAAGATCGACAATTAAACGATAGCGATTGCCTTTGATATTGAAGACGGTAAAGTTGCCAACAGCTTCAGCACTTTTATAGGTGGCTTGAACTTCAGTCAAATTTTTCCATTGTGCTTTACTGGCTACTCTGTACCAGTCATATAGTGCATCACAGGCATCTGCATGGGATTGACAGTAATCGCGGAGAATTTTTCGGCTAATGACGCGCACATTTATTAATAATCTAAAATTCTTTCTCTATATTCTCAAAATGAGAATACAATGTCAATATTGTTTTGTATACAGCTAATAGTCGTGTACCACATAGGATACATTTGATAGAGAGCAAAGATTAAAAGAGCATCAAAAATATGAACGATAATCCTTACACTGGCTCTAGCTTTGATGATTTCCTCGAAGAAGAAGGACTATACGAGGAATGTAGCGCGATCGCCATTAAGCGAGTCCAGGCTCGTCAGTTAGAGGAAGAGATGAAACGGCTAAACCTAACTAAAACCGAGATGGCGAAGCAAATGCAGACCTCCAGGGATCATATTAAATTAGGTAAAAGATGGGGCGATGTAAAAATAACCGATTATTAGAGGATAATGAAGTCTAACAAAACTGCTTATATTGTTACAGGTTTTTCAATACCTCTGTATTAATGGTTATTCAGAACAAAGTTACTAATGCTTCCTGCGATCGCGAATTAATTTTGATTTGGTTGGGTGGAAAATCTGAGACGACCCAAATAAGTTACAACAGCACCGTTACTAAGTTCGTTGAGTTTATTGATAAACCATTGTCTGAGGTTAAGTTAGAGGATTTGCAGCTATGGGAGCGAGGATTAAAGGCTCGATTTCAGCTTACCACCGTGGCGAACAAAGTTTTAGTAATCAAGTCTCTGTTTAGCTTTGCAGTTAAGACTGGGTATTTAACTTTGAATGTGGGCAGCTTCTTGAAGACTCCCAAAGCCAAGGAGAATCTAGCGGATAGGATTTTAGATGTATCTCAGGTGCAAGGATTGATTAAGTATGGAGTTAAAAACGAGCGCGATCGCTTGATGTTGTTATTGATGTACGGCTGTGGCTTGAGAGTGTCGGAGGTTGTGGGGCTAACTTGGAACGATTTAAAGCCTCATAACTCAGGTGAGGGTAAGTGTACCGTCTTTGGTAAGGGTTCTAAAACTAGAGTAGTAATTATTCCCGATTGGCTTTGGGTGAGACTGAAGGAGTTTGAGAAATACCATCGAGTCAATCAGTATGTCTTCATTTCACGCCATCATAATAAGATGAATCGATCTGTAGTCCATCAGATGATAAAAAGAGCCTGTAAGCGGGCGGGTATCGATGAAAGGGCATCAGCGCATTGGTTACGTCATAGTCATGCCAGTCATAGCTTAGAAGCTGGATGTAATTTGAGGCTGTTGCAGCAGAGCCTTGGTCATGCCAGCGTGACTACTACCGAGAGGTATCTGCACATATCTCCTGATGCTGGGAGTAGTCAGTTTATTGATTTTTAGACGACTTGGGTAAAGAGATCGCTATCTTTACGGCGATATTATATTGGTAGTGAAAAAAGGATCTCGACCAGTTGCAGTTGTGCAAACATACAACTTTTGTGGTATATTTATTTTAGAGGTAAACCCTCGTGTCGTGCCTTTAGTGCTTCCTTTCATCGACTGGCTTCGAGCTTTAGGACTCTGACGATACAGGTTCTCAATCATTTTAATAACCAAAATATTCCAAATTGGCTTTCACCTGTTGTTGAAAACAATCTAGCCATTGGCTGTCTTGTTTTTCAGCTTTTCGTTGCAATCCCCAGCAAAACAAGTCAACTGCCTGTAAACATGAGTCATTCTGTGAAATTTCGTGGTGGATTGAAATCTTAGTTTCCGAGCCAAATTGCTGCTGTAACTGTGATTTGATGTACTGATCGAAATCAGCTCGTTCGCTTTTATTCTTACATTTATCAACGACAAAATTAATGCTGTTGATATTTCCGTTGCAGGGTATTTTAGCGACAATTTTTTTGGTCAGGTAATTATACAGCTTTTTTTTGCCTGTAGCGGTTGATAGCTCTTGATACACATTGGCTTTTGTCACTGTTATCGAATAAATACTCCATCCGTTATGTGGCATCTTCTCATAAAAATACTTTTTTACTTCTGGTGATGTTCCTGTACCTTTTAATTCTTGTACACGACGTTTTTTAGCTTTGTGGTTAATCTTTTTGTCTAAAGTCCTTTTAACCGCTTTTTTGATTTGGTCTTGAGTACTTTTATCTTCACAAACTAGCAGAGTGATAGTGAAGTATAAGGAATTTTTTTTGTTCGGGTCAAAACCAAGATCTCCAGATTCATCTAGAAAAATAAACATTAACGATTAATAGCTTGAAAAAAGTATTTAAACCTTTCCATTCTGCACTAATTTTAAGGCAATTAATTCGTGTTACAAAACGCGAATTAAAAACATTTTACTTTCCATCCCTAATATCCAAAGTCACCTCAACATTAATACTGCGCTCATTCTGTCCGAGTATCTTCACCCGTCTTACTTTTCCCCGATAGGGAGAATAAACGCTAGTCAATTGCTCTAGTTCCTCATCAACCTTATCTAACTGAGTCTGTAGCGAGATAATTTGCTCCTGCTGTTTCTGCATCAGAGTTTGATAGTCAGATACTTTTAGGCTGTGTTCGTACTGCTGTTTTTGATAGTTAAGTTTAGCTTCATCCAGAGATGCGATCGCTTTCTCGACATTAATTGATGCTGCTAGTTCCTGGCGTTTAAGTTCTGCTAGCTGCTGCACTTTCTCCGACTCGAATACTTGAACGTGCCAAGAGTCTTTATGGTGAAACTTTTGGTCAAAGTTATTTATCTGCTGAACAATGGCATCAAGATTAAATTGAGCCTGTTTGAGTGTTACTAGCTCTGTCTGAAACTTTGGTTTTGGTATTGCTTTTAGTTCTCTCAGGGGCAATTTAGCACGGTTAAGAGAGGCTGCTAATCGCTGCTTTTTGGCTTCTAGCTTAGTTTTTTCGGTAGTGCGATCGCTGATAATATCTCCTACATTAATTCTTTGTCCTTCTTCTACCTTCAAGTCTGACAGTTGGTTTAAAACTAGGGTGATGGTGTGACGATTGCGTTTATAGGTGGTTTGCTCTTGGGTGACTGTTGAATTTGCCTGTAGATCGGTATTGTTGGCATTGAGAAAAGCATAAGCCCCAATGCCTAAGAGTAAGTAGCCCAATAGTTTATAAGTTTTCTTCATCACAGTTCGCCAAGTTTGGTTATCTGTTTCTGTCTTAGTCTATTGGGTGGGTTTTGGGTGTAATTTGGGTTCTAATTAAAATTAATTCTAATCTATGAAAATTTCAATTTTAAATGAGATTTATTTGGCTTTGCTTTGTGTTTGTTTTCCTTTAAACGTTTAAACTCTTTATCAAGACCCTTAATAACGTAAATTTCACCTAATAGCTCTCGCAGAAGTTCTTTTGCCTCTGCTTTATCATTTAAAGAAATTCTGTAATGCTCTTCTAAAATTACATCTAATCCTTCAAACAATATCTTTTGACATAGTTTATCAATTGCTGTCATCGAAAATTCTTTGGATGACTTACCATGATAAGTATTTTTAATACCTCCTACTATCAGCTTACTCAAGTAGCTCGAACAGTCACCAAAGTATTTTGTTTCGGTAAACAATTCAAGCTTTTTAAATATATAAGCTAGCTCTTTTCCTGCAACGAAAAATGAAAGTTCTTCAAGAAAAACTTTAGAACCATCTTTTCCATCCTCAGAAGCTTGTGCTGCTTTTATAAGTGCTTTTACAAGTTTCCATTTATATTTAACAATCAATTTAAGTAATATCTCAATAAACTCCGCCTCAAATCCTCCTGGTGGGGGTGGAGGTGGAGGTGGAGGTGGACTACCAGAAGCACTAGCTGCAACTGCAACAGAGTATTGAAAATCATTATCAGATTTTTGAACAGCCTCATAAACCGCTTTACCAACAAGAACAGCACTAACTACGCCACCAGCGACCAGGACATATGGGCTACTTAAAAACGCGATTGTTCCAGCAGCAGCACTACCAAAAACGCCAGAAATTCCTCCAGCAGCAGACCACTTAATCAGTAAAGGTTTTAAAGACTCGCGCAAAAAGCTTTTGGCAGCAGCTTCTACAGCTATAGTACCAATACTGGCAGAAGTACCAGCCCCTACTGCTATTGGCGAAACGACAATAATTTCATTACCAATTAATAGGGCAGTAATCATTCCAGAAGAAATTACCATAGTTCTGAACTTTCCTCTTTGATTAATTTTTTTACAATATCAATTCCTTCAAAAAGAGTTTGTGCAGACATCTGACTAACAATTTTAGAAAAACCGATATTTCATTTACCCATATTTTGAAACTCGTTAGTATTAAAATGATGACAGTTGTTGGTTTGTCATAAATCAAATGTTTATCAACTTCACTTCTACCGTCCCAACTGCATACTGTTCCTTCAAAAGTGCGATCGCTCGTCCAATAGCCTTTAATCTCAGCATAGACATTATTAGTACTTGCGTTTTCATTATAAATTCTGACAATGCCATCTCTTAAGCCTAGATTCTGACTAACCTTAGTGGTTATGCCTCCGCCATTAGCTAAATGAAAACCTAAAGTTAGTAGGCTGCGTGTGTTATCGCCATCATCGGCGGTAAAGAGTAGAGTTACTTTACCAGTTTGGGTTTTGAGAGGGAGATCGTCAGTTATCTAAAACACAGGTTATAAATGATTGGATATTAAAACACTATTAATTTGTAAATTATAGATAATGACTGAAACATCAGCCGAAATCGTACTAATACCATCTGGTAATGAATCCTCGCAAATTGAAACTTCTATTGCTGCATTTAGTAAACCTATTGCAGATCTTCTGACACATATAGGACTTCCAACTGAAAACATTCTCTCCCCGATTGCAGAAAGGGAAACAGTTATCTTTTCTTTAGAAAAAACTCTAAGAATTCTTCCAATAGAAGAGAAAAGAAAAGCAGAGTATTTGTCAAAATTTACTGTTTCTATAACAGTTGGTTTGTTTGATGGCGCATTAAATTTTTTATGGAACGAAACAATAAATGCTTTGAACAGACTAGTAGTTAATTTTGATTTGCAGTACTTTTACACTGTAGCTAGCAGTATATCTTCAAAATACAAAAATCTAAACAAAGAAGAAGAATTAGAGGCTATATCACCTCATGATTTATTGGAAATATGCCGAAGAATTGGCTTAATTACTGATATCAGCCACAGAAAACTTGAATATATTAACTACTTAAGAAATCATTCAAGTGCTGCTCATCCAAATGAAAATGAACTTTCTGGAATAGAAATGCTTTCATTTTTAGAAAATTGTCTTAAATATGCAATTATCACCAAGCCAGATCATTCAGCAATAGAACTCAAACAACTACTAGAAAATATTAGAATCAATGAAATACCAAATCAAGATTTTCCTACAATCGGTATGGCTTTCTCAAAACAACCACAAGAAAGAATCAATGACTTTTTACTTTCCATTTTTGGAATTTACTGTGATTCTAGACAGGAACATAAAGTTAGAAATAATATAGAAAGTCTTATCACTTATGTATGGAATTATTCATCAGAAGATATAAAATATCAACTTGGTAGCAAGTTTGGACTGTACAGAAACAATGGTGATGTTTACAGAAAAAATGCTACTCAAAAAATATTAGAGCTAGTTAATGGACTTCAATATAAAGATGAGGATAGTTTAGCAGCAGAACTTATTGAAAAATTACAAGATTTAAGAACCGTACACTTTGAATACAATAATTTTTATAATGAATATTCTCATGCAAAATCGCTAGCCAATTCAATTCCCAAAAGTGCCATACCTAAATCAGCGCGAAAGTTATTCGTTAAAATAA
>NZ_LR214369.1 GCF_900659865.1 Hyella patelloides LEGE 07179 | reverse complement strand
TTTTTTGGGTTACTTTTTGAGAATTATATCAGGTCTTTTATAATCGGATTTCGTATAATAAGTCAAGCCCGAAGATGGTATAAAGCCTCTCCATTTATGGAGAAAGAATAAAAACGCGCATCTTATGAAGTTGAATCCTCTTCCTTCAGGTAGAGGTATTACTCATTACTCTTTACTCACTATTCATTACTCGTGAATGATGTTTAACAACGTAAGGAAATTAATTGAAATGACTATAATTCGGATTTGGTATTACAATGATAATAGATTTATGACCATTCAAATCAAGTCTTGCATCTGACATGAATTGATATTTTATATAGGAAAAATACCTTTTTTATTGTGTAGCAAGTATCAATTTTATACGCCAGAATTTTCGGCTAAAAATTCTAAAATACTTGCAAAATCTGGTAAGATTATTTCTTGGTTATGGGTAGTCAAAACTGGAACATGAACAAAAATACAGGGAAGAGCTAAATTGTTTAATTGCAGGTAGTTTAACACTTGATAATATAGTTCTTCACAAACAAACTGACCCGCATCGTTACTAATAGAAGTATGAGATAATTGAGATACTAATTGAGTTAAATTAACTGTGGTTTGTAAGTAGCTTTCTTGGCATCTAGCATGAGATTCGATGGTTAATTGAAATCTTGATTCTGCCATACCACAACAAATAATTGCTGATGGTTGTATTTTCTTGATGATTGCGATCGCTTGTTTACTAGCAGTTTCTATTTCTACAGGAAGCTGTCTTAAATAGTAACAATTATATTTATTTTGTTTTTCTACAATATTTAATAAATCATCAGAAGAATTAGATTTTTGATGGGGTAGCCAAGTAGTAAAAGAGGTTAACAATATTGTCATAGTAGTAATCGATATTCCACAGAAAAATTTAGCAGAGTAAATAATATTGACGACAAGAAGAATTAAATAACTAAAGAATGTGACTTCCCTCGCTGGTAAGATTGCTAATTTGTTTGACTCCACCAAAGGAAACAATAGGTTTATTTGATACTTGTCTTTTATTTCTCAAACTAATTCTTCAGTCCCTTTTTAATTTCTGCGGAATGTCGGTTTGAGAGATATTATAGATTTCTTCTTGGGCATTCTTTCTCTTTCTCATCCCTCATATTACCTCTTGTTCATCTCTCAAAACAAACTTGATGAGCTACTAGCTTGGGTGTTGTTGTAATGAAAGAGAAATACCCAGTTACTTTAGAACGAGCGACCATACCCGCGCTAGATCGCAATCTTATGCCTCAAACGACGGAGACGGTCAGAATAACTTTTCATCACTTCCAGAGCAAACATAGGGGTTTGTTGCACGGCAAACATAAAATGTTCTCGATCTAAAAACGCTAAGAGGGAATCAGTCTTGGCGATCGCCCTGGAGTCTCTTTGGCGATCCAAGTGAATGAGAGAGCCTTCACCAAAAACATCACCTTTTTGAATTGTCTCTACTACCTTGCCATCAACCAAAATCTCTACTTCTCCAGAGATGATACCGTAAATCACATCACCACATTCTCCTTCTTGAAAAATAATCGAACCTGCTGAAAAAGTTTTAGGGGAAGGTGATTTTTGAAAAAGTTCTATAGTCTTGATTGGTTCTAACACTGCAATTGCCTCATCTAACTATAAACATTGTCAGATAACTGAGGGATTAGGTAAAGATTTAGTTAATTTTTGGTTAACATTATTGCATCACTTCTAACTCATAATTTTCTACTTCCTCATTTACTCCAGGCGTATCGTATGAAATAGCAGCTATAATTTTTTGGTAGTCGTTCTTTTCAATTGTTCTACTGCCTCTAAATATTGAATATCTTTCAAAGAGGTAGGTTCAATATCAGAATCCAACCAAGGAGAACTAGCTGCATTTACCAAGATATCTGGTTCGATTCCTGAATTGTGAATGTCTCGTTTATTCGGAGTAAGTAGCTTACCCAAAGTGACTACTAATGCCGAATCATCCGCCAGAGTTTCGATACCGTGGATTAATCCTTTTCCAGCAGTAGGATCGCCGACAATAATAGCTCGTTGCGAGTCTTGAAGCGTTCCTGCTAATAATTCTGCTGCACTGGCAGTTCCCTGATTGACTAATACGACTAATGGTTGCTCGGTAAGCTGTATTTCAGTAGAATTTAAAGGAGTAAAGTCGGCTTTGCTTACTGCCGTCCCAATTTCAGACTCTCCTAAAAAAAATCCAGCAATTTCTAGGGTAGCTGAAATAGAACCACCAGGATTATTGCGTAAATCGAGAATTAAAGCCTTTGCTTCTTTAAAATTATTGATTGCTTCTTTCATCTCTTGAGGAGAAGATTGCGAAAATTGACCGAGATGAATGTAACCAACTTGCATATTTTCTAGATCAATTGACTCAGTGCGAATAGTAGGGGTTGCTGCAATTATTTCGCGTTTTAGCTGTACATCAAAAGTCGAACCATCACGATCGACAGTTAAATTTACCGTAGAACCCTCTGTACCTCTCAGTTTCGTTGCTACTTCAGTCAGACTAATATTATTGGTAGCAACTCCATCAATGGCAGTTAGGAGATCGCCAGATTGCAAACCTTCCTCTGCTGCTGGGGAATTAGGCATGGGGGTGATAATTCTTAGTTGTTCGTCATCGTCATAATCTAAAGATAGCAATTCGGGTAAACCAACACCGACATAATCCTTACCGCTATTTTCGGCAAGGAAGTCAGCAAATTGTTTAGCAGTTAAAAAACGAGTAGCTGAGTCGCCAAGGCGGTTAAGTACAGAATCGATCGCCTCATAAGCTTCTTCTGATGTAGCGTATTGACGAGAAAGGGTTTCAGCTTTTACTTGCTGCCAATCTAATCCATTAAAACTGCCGTCCATATAGCTTTTTTCAATAATCTGCAATGCTTCAGTTACGAGTTTCTGGGGAGTTATTGAGGATTCATTGTCTGAAGCAAGAATAATACTCGATGTAACCGTATCTTTAGCAAATATATCTTTGATAACCGCTTCGCCGACAAGTAAGTCAAGAGCGCAAGCTAGTATAATACCGATTGGGAAAAACTTTAATAGATTCAACATAAGCTCTGTAAATCAAATTATACTTTACTTGACTAAAGTACCTGAGGCGAACAGTCTGTTTCCATAGCTTCAAGTCATCAAAAAAAATGACTTTTGTCATTTGTCGATTAAGTAAATTTTTGTAGAATTAGGCTCAATTGTGCAGAATAAAAATCATGGCAGCAAGCCTAAACTTATCAATCTCAAAAATTTTTCCTTCTATCCGTCGCACTCTGCAATATATAGAGTGGATACTCTTAACAGTTCATGCTGTTAATGTTTTGCTAGATCGCATTTTTTACCAAGGAATAAATGCAAATGCACTGCCAGGAGGAAATTATGGTGAATTTGTGGCTCTGGCTATCTGTGCTGGATTGAGCTTTGTCTGTCCTTGGGAAGGTTCGCGTTGGCAGCAACGAGCTTATATCGCCATGGAGATCTTGTGCCTAGTCGTGGCTCGTTACATTACGGTTTGGAATATTTGGGGAGGATGGGATTTACTTTTATATTTGATTCTCGCCAAAAGCTGTTTTCTGCTGCCCTATAAAGATACGATCGTTACCACGATTGCTACTGGGGTGGCTTGGCAAATTAGTTACGCCCTCACCATACCTATAGCGATTGAGTTAATGCGTACCAACAACGCCCTCGACATTTTAGCTGAGGATTTGTCCGATCCAAGGCGCATGATTGTGTCAGGTATAGCGGGCAGCATCACGACTTATTTAGCATTCAGCACGTTTATCTTGCTGTTATGTTTTTTAGTACTGGCAGAACAAAGAAGTCGTCAAAAAGCCATAGCCTTAGCAGCTGAGGTTGAAATCTTAGCTACCGATCTCGAACGAACTCGTATTGCTCGCGACATCCACGACTCTTTAGGACATACACTTACAACTCTTAATGTGCAGTTAGAAGTAGCTCAGACTTTACATTCTAAAAATCCAGATCGATCCTTACAGGCACTAAATACGGCTAAAAGCCTTGCAAATCAATCGCTTCAGGAAGTACGTCAAGCTCTCTCAACCATGAGAGAAGAAAATTTCGATCTCAATGCTGCTTTGAAACACTCGATCGAACAGATAAACTATAACAACAGGTTCATAATCGATGTGAGAACCGATCTACCAAAATTGCCGTTACAAGTTAGCCAGCAAATTCATCTCATCATCAAAGAAGGGCTGGTAAATATTCAAAAACATAGTCAAGCTTCTTCAATTAAGCTCTGGACTCAATCCACATCTGAAACAATTACACTGGGGTTATGGGATAACGGAGTTGGTTTCAATCCTCTGATGCCAAATTCTGGTTTTGGATTGAGAGGGATGCAAGAGCGGGTTAAACTTTTAGAAGGACAAATAAAGATTCATAGTACCCCAGAAAAAGGAACATTGATTCAAGTTACTATTCCACGATGATTCGGATTTTGCTAGCAGATGACCAACAGTTATTTAGAGAGGGGTTAGTTGCTCTGCTGTCTCTAGAGGAAGATTTACAGATTGTCGGGGAAGCTAATCACGGACAAGAAGCGATCGCCTTAGTGGAACAACTTCAACCCGATGTTATTCTGATGGATGTGCGAATGCCTATTTGTAATGGTGTTGAAGCAACTCGTGAAATTCATAACTTGTACCCCTGGATTCAGATTCTGGTACTAACAACATTTGACGAGGACGAGTATGTGTTTCAATCTCTCGAAGCTGGTGCATTAGGATATCTGCTCAAAAGTACACCTTATCAACAAGTTGCGATCGCTATTCGGAATATTCAGTCAGGTTATAGTCAACTAGGGCCAACGATTGCGCCAAAAGTATTTGCTCAGATTAAACCATCCGCTTCGGCTGACAACAAGAACGAGCGGGATTTATTTAATCAGCGAGAGTTAGCAATTTTGAGACTTTTAGGTTTGGGAAAAAGTAATCAAGAGATTGCCCAAGAACTGAAATTCGCCGAAGGCACTATTAAAAATCACATGACAAATATCTTCTGTCAATTAGGAGTGCGCGATCGTACTCAGGCTGCTCTTTGGGCATATCAAAATTTGCTAAAATAGCCCTACTTATAGCTTTTGTCTTTTGTTTCTCTCTGACATTATGAATCTAATTCGTTGGATGCTCATATCTGGTTAAATATAGCCTACGGCACTTTATAGCCCCATTGCTCAATAAATGGTTGCCAATGAGATTCAATCAGTTCGATTATCTTTGGTTGAAATGAATAGCTATTCTTCTGGTAACCTTGAATATCTGACAAATAGGTTTCAAAGCGGTCGCTGTTTTGTTCAAATCCTGGTAACTCCAGCGTCTGATAAATCTGCTCTATTGTTTTAAGGGGGTTAATTTCAAAATCTTCAAAGCGAATTTCCACAAAACTGTTAGCTGGTAAATCAGCACTATCTGACTGAAGTGCCTTCATCATGCGTGGATAGCTCTCTAAGATTAAATCATTGATTGGTAAGTTATCATAATTTTGCAAGGCAAATTCTGGCAACAGTCGGGAAAAAAAATGATGAGTTGAGTGAAATACTATATAGGGGTTGCGATAAATGTGAATAAATTTAGCCTTGGGCCAAATTTTTTTGAGTTTGCCGATATGTCCTGTATAAACTGGATTTTTAATCAGGAGTTGTTTTCCTTTTTGGTGAATAGATACTTTTTCTAATAAATGGATATGATAATTTTGCCATTTTTCTATGACTTGAGGATTATCTTCATCAAAAAATACACCGCGTTGAAAGTGACGCTGGAAACCCTTGGGAAAATAAAGACCGTGATAATAAGATGCTGCCCCCATACTAGCTAAGGGGATGGAATCCTCTTGAGGGGAATTGGGTTTAACTGCCACCTTATCAACATGACGATCTTCGGGCAGAGCTTTTTCGAGTAAAGGCTCAAAGAGCCTCACAATTCCTAAAATATTCCAGGGTAGTCCTGTTGCCAGTGGTGATATGTATCCAAATTCTGGAGACTGGCTTAAAACATTATGTAAATGGGTTGTACCAGAACGCCAGTAACCCACAATAAAAATAGGAGCCTGAATTGGGCTACGCCGTCCACGGGTTAACTCCATCAAAACACGCTCTAATGTAGAAAATGGCCAGAGTGTCAAGGCGATGGTCAAAGCAAATCCTATTTGGGAAAATCGCTTTGTAGAAAGAGCTCCATTAGTAGTTAGCAGCTTTAATAAAGTATTAGGATTACTTCCACATAGGGGATGAAATAAACTCGCCATACTGACTATCTATATTGATTGATTAATTACGTATAATGTGAATTGAAATTACTTTTGATAGAGCCTAAATCATCGTAAAAGAAAGCAAGTCTGCGTTACGAGAAGAGCGAGAATAATACCTATAGACTAAAATAGGTGAATCGATCTTTAGCTTATAGCTACGAACTAATAAGTCTAAAGCGAAGGTCATTCACATCAGGCGTTAATTAGATATTATTAACGTGTCTCGACTTTCATGCGAATTGCCTGAGTTGCCAAGGTCTTACCAAAATCCCAAACTGCACCAGGAACCCGATGGGCATCAGCAACCACATCCTTAACAGCATCAATAACCCAACGATGGTCATCTTCACTCAATATTAATGGTGGCATAAACTTGACAATATTCATGCCATGCCCAGCAACTTGAGACAGAATTCGATGGCGAGAGAACAAAGGCACGGTAATCATTTGAGAGAACAGTCCTTTATTAGCTGATTCCAGCATTTTCCATGACATTTTCAGTGACCAGCTACTGGGTTCGGCAAATTCTAGAGCTATCATCATACCCAATCCACGCACTTCTTTCAAACATTCATACTGCTCAGTAAGCGGTTTGAGATTAGCAACAATACTTGCTCCCATCTGGGCAGATTTTTCAATTAGTTTTTCTGACTCAAGAACTTCTAATGTGGCTAGTCCTGCTGCCATTGCCAAATTATTTTTACCAAATGTACTTCCATGAACAACTGCTCGGTCTAAACGGTTGAAGACTTTGTCAAAAATCCACTGTCGGCAGGCAACTGCCCCTACTGGAACGAACCCTCCTGAGAGAGCTTTTGCCATACAGAGAATATCTGGTTCAACCCCCCAATGTTCAACAGCCCACCATTTTCCTGTGCGACCCAGACCAGTTTGGACTTCATCAGCGATAAAAAGCGCACCGTACCGACGACAAAGTTCTACTGCTCCAGGTAGGTAAGACTCCTCTGGAATCCAGACTCCATGTCCTTGAATTGGTTCTGTGATAAAAGCAGCTACATCTTTACCCGCGAGTGCCTTTTCTAAAGCAGCTAGATCTCCGAAAGGAACCTCAATAAAATCTGGCAATAACGACCCAAAACCTTCTCGGAAATAGGGATCTCCTGTAGCAGAAAGAGAACCCAAACTCAGCCCGTGGTAGCCACCTTGACAGTAAACAATCTTGGAACGTCCAGTAGCGTAACGGCTAAATTTAATGGCAGCTTCCACAGTTTCGGTTCCAGAATTGGCAAAGAAAATTCTTTCCAAGCCATCTGGTACAACAGCAACCAGTCTTTCAGCTAGCAATCCAGAAAGTAGGGAGACATCTAACTGTACCAGATTTGGTAAGTCGGCAGTTAATACATCTTGTAGTATTTGGATGACTTGGGGATGATTGCGACCTAAAGCAAACACCCCAAAACCACTGAGCAGATCTAGGTAACGGTTATCGAGATCGTCAAATAGATATGCTCCTTCAGCCTTGACATAACGGCGATTAAAACCAATGGTCTTTAAAACTTGTACCATCTGGTTATTTAGGTGTTCCTCGTGTAGCGTAAAATTTTCCTGGCTGCGCTGTTTAATAAGTTCGCTAATTTTCATGAGTTGGTTTTTGTCTTGTAAGCGCGATAAACATAATTATTGATAATAGTAACCCTAAGTACTCTCTGCGTGATTACCAAATTCGAGGGGTTATTGCCTTTACGGTTCAATTGCGTAAAGATACGGAATATCGAAGACAGACAGTGTTTATTCTTAATGGTAACAATACTGAATTTTTTATGAATTTAATTTATTTTCTTTTACGTTATTCTTGGGGGATGATTGCGATCGCTATATTTGCAGGATTCCTTAGTGGTGGCAGTAGTGCTGGTTTAATTGCTTTGATTAGTCGTGCAGCATCTCGTGACCTTGGTTCTTCTTTGGCGATCGCAATTGGGGGTTTTGTGGCACTAGCAATAGTTGCTTTAATTACCAGTATCATTTCTCAAGTAATGTTGATTCGCTTATCTCAGAATGCAGTCTTGAAATTACGGATGGGCTTGAGTCGTCAGATTCTTTCCTCTGAGTTGAGCCATTTGGAAGAGTTAGGAAATCCCCGACTTTTGGCAACCCTGACAGAAGATGTTCAAACAGTTGCTGATGGTGTTTATCAGATGCCTTCTCTGTTCATCAATATAGCGATCGTTTTGGGCTGTATGGCTTACATCACTTGGTTATCCTGGTTGGTAGTAATAATGGTGATTGGTTTAGCAGTGGTGGCAATTAGCATTTGTCAATGGTTGTTGAACAGAGGAAAAAAATTGCTTGCCCTAGCTCGTGAAGATCAAGATGTCTTATTTAAGCATTTGGGTTCTATTACTCAAGGAATCAAGGAGCTTAAGCTGCACTATGGGCGACGCCAAGTCTTCCTAGAAAAACAACTGTTATCAACTGTCACTTCATTCCGTCGTCATAATGTTGACGGTTTGACCTTTTTCGCTGCAACTTCGAGCTTGGGTCAACTGATATTCTTTTTTGCGATTGGTTTTGTCATCTTCGTACTACCTAATCTACTGTCAATTACACCCCAAAGTCTATCGGGCTATCTTTTGACCTTCACCTACTTGGTATTACCAATGGAAAGTATCATTAGTAAACTTCCCCTGTTCAGTCGAGCCAGCATTGCATTGTCAAAAATTGAATCTCTGGGTTTATCTCTAGCTAGTCGAGCAGAAGTAGTCAAAGTGCCACCTCAGCGTAAGTCCTCTTGGCATTACTTACAATTCAAAGGTGTAACCCATACTTACCGCACAGAAGAACCAGCAAGTAATTTTATCTTGGGTCCAATAAATCTTCAATTTTCTCCTCAAGAAATAGTTTTTATTGTTGGGGGTAATGGTAGTGGTAAATCGACCCTTGCTAAACTCATTACTGGTCTTTATATTCCCGAAGCTGGAGAGATCGTCTTTGATGGCGAGCCAATTACAGAACAAAATCGAGAATGGTATCGCCAAAATTTTGCAGTGGTTTTCTCAGACTTCTACTTGTTTGAAGACCTGTTAGGACTAGAGGATAGCAATTTGGATACTCAAGCCCAAAAGTATCTTAAACTGCTTCAGCTAGACCATAAGGTAAAAGTAGAACATGGCAAACTTTCTACCACCGCACTTTCTCAAGGACAGCGTAAACGACTAGCTTTACTCACAGCCTATTTAGAAGACCGACCAATTTATCTATTTGATG
Source organism: Hyella patelloides LEGE 07179 (assembly GCF_900659865.1). Lineage (GTDB taxonomy): Bacteria > Cyanobacteriota > Cyanobacteriia > Cyanobacteriales > Xenococcaceae > Hyella > Hyella patelloides. The sequence goes on along the minus strand of NZ_LR214369.1, from coordinate 2,380 downwards.
AGTGGGCAGCCGACCAAGATCCTGTATTTAAAAAAAGCTTTTACTGTCAATTGTTACCACATCTACGCGCTCGAGGCAAAACTATACTGGTAATTAGCCATGATGACCATTATTTCCATGTAGCAGATCGGATTATTAAACTGGACTACGGTCAAATTGAATATGACAAGGATTTACACCTATAAGCAACAGAAAGCTCTGGAATTCTCTTAACAATTAACCAAAAATAATTTCAGGATAAATAAACTTCATTCCAGCATCTTTAATCTTTTGATTCGATAACCTGGTATTGTAGGAACGAGTCGAATCTTTGGTTGCATCCCAAGTAATACCAGACATATTATGAGTAGTAAATAAACGCTGAAAAAATTCACCAGTAGTCAAACATTCATCACAAGCTAAGTTATAAATACCGTCTAATTGTTTGTCTCTGGCTACTTCAATAGCATTTACTATGTCCTCTAAATGAATCCAGTTACTATAGTCATCTCCTTTACCTGGACGAGTTGTACCAGACCAACGACGAAAGATTTTAATTAATTCTCTACCTTCGCCGTAGATACCAGCTAAACGTAAAATACAGACCTTGAGTTTTTCTGACCTTGCTGCTAGTAAGATATCTTCTGTTTCTGCTAAAATTTTACCGCCATCGGTTACAGGATTGGCGGGGATAGTTTCATCTGTCCATTGTCCTTTTCTATCACCTAATACCCCATAACTTCCTGTATAAATAACTTGTTTGACGCTGTTATTATTTTGTAGTGCAGTAACTAAATTAGTAGCGGTTTCTGAATAGCTTTGACGATAAGTATCTTTTCCTTTTGCACCAACGGAAAATAATACTACTTCTCGATCCTTAATCGCATGAGAAACAGCACTTAGATCGCTGCCTTCTACTATAGCAACGCGATCGGCTATGGGAGATAATTTTGCTACCTTCTCTGGGGTAGTAGTAGTTGCGGTAACTCGATGACCGTTTTTTTGCCAGAGACGCGCTACCTGACTACCTACATAACCACAACCTAAAATTAAAGTATTCATTTGTTTAACGTTTACCGTATATCATCAATCATCTACCATATATCATTTATCAATGTTCACTGATCGCTGTTTACTTATAACTGTTTAATGGCAAACATTGCTTATCTTTATATCGATCCTTTACTAGAGTCTGCTGCGGAAGCTTATAATTGGCAACGGAAAGTGGATTGTGTGTATCAAGATTTTGGTCAACGTACTGAATTGCAGAAACTGATAGCAGATTGTCAGGATAATCCTCCAGAGTACCTCTTGCTACGTCAAATAGAAGAATTGGGGGATACTGTCGCTGAAATATGCGATCGCCTTAAGCTGCTAGAATCATTAGGAGTGGATGTGATTGCCGATTTACAAAATTATCAATCTTCTGCTTGGCAAAAAAGAGAAATCACTGAAATAAAAGCAGATTTAAGCAAATTACTCCAAAGTGTTACTAAAAGTAAACTTATTAACCGTCTCAAGCAAGGACACGCCCGCAATCGTCTCAAAACTTTGCCCCCTCCTGGTAAAGCACCTTATGGCTATCGCCGAGGACAGGATAAGTATATTATTGATAAGAGTACTGCACCAGTAGTTAAAGATTTTTTTGAAAGATTTATCTTATTTGGTTCGCTTCGGGGTGCTGTTAGATATTTAGAGAAAAGATACGGTAAAAAAATTGCGCCATCTACGGGGAAAAACTGGTTAACCAATCCTGTATATCGGGGAGATTTAAAGTATAAAAATAACGAGATAATATCTAATACTCATACCGCAATTTTAGATCGTGAATCCGCAGCCCAAATAGATCGTTTATTGCGCCGTAACAGTCGTTTAGCATCTCGTACAGCCAGCGCACCACGTTCTTTAGCAGGATTGGTTACCTGTCAGCAATGCCAGTTTTCTATGACAATATCCCATGTTACTCAAAGGAATAAAAAACAGGAATATCTTTATTTACGCTGTCATGATTGTCCTCAAAATCCTAAATGTAAAGCGATTAATTATCAAACATTTTTAGAACAAACTATTACTAAAATTTGTCGAGAATTACCTCAAGCAGTAGCCCAATTACAACAACCCAATTTTAAAGATATTAAGCAAAATATCGAACAAGAAATACAAACAAAAAAAGATATTTTATCTCACATATCAACATTACTAGCTCAAAATATTTTAGATGAGGAAACTGCTAATATACGCCGTTATAAAATACAAACTGAAATATCTACTCTCAAAATAAAATTAATCAACTACCACCAGAAAACTTAAAAGCGATCGCTAGTACTGTATCTTTACCTCAATTTTGGTTTGATTTGTCTGAAGCAGAAAGAAGATTTTATTTTCGTGAATTTATTAAACA
>NZ_LR214368.1 GCF_900659865.1 Hyella patelloides LEGE 07179 | reverse complement strand
GAGAGTAGATATTTCAGTTTGTATTTTATAACGGCGTATATTAGCAGTTTCCTCATCTAAAATATTTTGAGCTAGTAATGTTGATATGTGAGATAAAATATCTTTTTTTGTTTGTATTTCTTGTTCGATATTTTGCTTAATATCTTTAAAATTGGGTTGTTGTAATTGGGCTACTGCTTGAGGTAATTCTCGACAAATTTTAGTAATAGTTTGTTCTAAAAATGTTTGATAATTAATCGCTTTACATTTAGGATTTTGAGGACAATCATGACAGCGTAAATAAAGATATTCCTGTTTTTTATTCCTTTGAGTAACATGGGATATTGTCATAGAAAACTGGCATTGCTGACAGGTAACCAATCCTGCTAAAGAACGTGGTGCGCTGGCTGTACGAGATGCTAAACGACTGTTACGGCGCAATAAACGATCTATTTGGGCTGCGGATTCACGATCTAAAATTGCGGTATGAGTATTAGATATTATCTCGTTATTTTTTATACTTTAAATCTCCCCGATATACAGGATTGGTTAACCAGTTTTTCCCCGTAGATGGCGCAATTTTTTTACCGTATCTTTTCTCTAAATATCTAACAGCACCCCGAAGCGAACCAAATAAGATAAATCTTTCAAAAAAATCTTTAACTACTGGTGCAGTACTCTTATCAATAATATACTTATCCTGTCCTCGGCGATAGCCATAAGGTGCTTTACCAGGAGGGGGCAAAGTTTTGAGACGATTGCGGGCGTGTCCTTGCTTGAGACGGTTAATAAGTTTACTTTTAGTAACACTTTGGAGTAATTTGCTTAAATCTGCTTTTATTTCAGTGATTTCTCTTTTTTGCCAAGCAGAAGATTGATAATTTTGTAAATCGGCAATCACATCCACTCCTAATGATTCTAGCAGCTTAAGGCGATCGCATATTTCAGCGACAGTATCCCCCAATTCTTCTATTTGACGTAGCAAGAGGTACTCTGGAGGATTATCCTGACAATCTGCTATCAGTTTCTGCAATTCAGTACGTTGACCAAAATCTTGATACACACAATCCACTTTCCGTTGCCAATTATAAGCTTCCGCAGCAGACTCTAGTAAAGGATCGATATAAAGATAAGCAATGTTTGCCATTAAACAGTTATAAGTAAACAGCGATCAGTGAACATTGATAAATGATATATGGTAGATGATTGATGATATACGGTAAACGTTAAACAAATGAATACTTTAATTTTAGGTTGTGGTTATGTAGGTAGTCAGGTAGCGCGTCTCTGGCAAAAAAACGGTCATCGAGTTACCGCAACTACTACTACCCCAGAGAAGGTAGCAAAATTATCTCCCATAGCCGATCGCGTTGCTATAGTAGAAGGCAGCGATCTAAGTGCTGTTTCTCATGCGATTAAGGATCGAGAAGTAGTATTATTTTCCGTTGGTGCAAAAGGAAAAGATACTTATCGTCAAAGCTATTCAGAAACCGCTACTAATTTAGTTACTGCACTACAAAATAATAACAGCGTCAAACAAGTTATTTATACAGGAAGTTATGGGGTATTAGGTGATAGAAAAGGACAATGGACAGATGAAACTATCCCCGCCAATCCTGTAACCGATGGCGGTAAAATTTTAGCAGAAACAGAAGATATCTTACTAGCAGCAAGGTCAGAAAAACTCAAGGTCTGTATTTTACGTTTAGCTGGTATCTACGGCGAAGGTAGAGAATTAATTAAAATCTTTCGTCGTTGGTCTGGTACAACTCGTCCAGGTAAAGGAGATGACTATAGTAACTGGATTCATTTAGAGGACATAGTAAATGCTATTGAAGTAGCCAGAGACAAACAATTAGACGGTATTTATAACTTAGCTTGTGATGAATGTTTGACTACTGGTGAATTTTTTCAGCGTTTATTTACTACTCATAATATGTCTGGTATTACTTGGGATGCAACCAAAGATTCGACTCGTTCCTACAATACCAGGTTATCGAATCAAAAGATTAAAGATGCTGGAATGAAGTTTATTTATCCTGAAATTATTTTTGGTTAATTGTTAAGAGAATTCCAGAGCTTTCTGTTGCTTATAGGTGTAAATCCTTGTCATATTCAATTTGACCGTAGTCCAGTTTAATAATCCGATCTGCTACATGGAAATAATGGTCATCATGGCTAATTACCAGTATAGTTTTGCCTCGAGCGCGTAGATGTGGTAACAATTGACAGTAAAAGCTTTTTTTAAATACAGGATCTTGGTCGGCTGCCCACTCATCAAATAGATAAATTGGTCGGTCTTCTAAATAGGCTGTGAGTAAAGCTAGTCGTTTACGCTGTCCTTGAGAAAGTGCGGTGGTAGAAAGTTTGCCATGTTCTACTTTTACCTTATGGTCTAGCTGAAGCAGTTTAAGATACTTTTGGGCTTGAGTATCCAAATTGCTATCCTCTAGTCCTAACAGGTCTTCAAACAAGTAGAAGTCTGAGAAAACCACTGCAAAATTTTGGCGATACCATTCTCGATTTTGTTCTGTAATTGGCTCGCCATCAAAGACGATCTCTCCAGCTTCGGGAATATAAAGACCAGTAATGAGTTTAGCAAGGGTCGATTTACCACTACCATTACCCCCAACAATAAAAACTATTTCTTGAGGAGAAAATTGAAGATTTATTGGACCCAAGATAAAATTACTTGCTGGTTCTTCTGTGCGGTAAGTATGGGTTACACCTTTGAATTGTAAGTAATGCCAAGAGGACTTACGCTGAGGTGGCACTTTGACTACTTCTGCTCGACTAGCTAGAGATAAACCCAGAGATTCAATTTTTGACAATGCAATGCTGGCTCGACTGAACAGGGGAAGTTTACTAATGATACTTTCCATTGGTAATACCAAGTAGGTGAAGGTCAAAAGATAGCCCGATAGACTTTGGGGTGTAATTGACAGTAGATTAGGTAGTACGAAGATGACAAAACCAATCGCAAAAAAGAATATCAGTTGACCCAAGCTCGAAGTTGCAGCGAAAAAGGTCAAACCGTCAACATTATGACGACGGAATGAAGTGACAGTTGATAACAGTTGTTTTTCTAGGAAGACTTGGCGTCGCCCATAGTGCAGCTTAAGCTCCTTGATTCCTTGAGTAATAGAACCCAAATGCTTAAATAAGACATCTTGATCTTCACGAGCTAGGGCAAGCAATTTTTTTCCTCTGTTCAACAACCATTGACAAATGCTAATTGCCACCACTGCTAAACCAATCACCATTATTACTACCAACCAGGATAACCAAGTGATGTAAGCCATACAGCCCAAAACGATCGCTATATTGATGAACAGAGAAGGCATCTGATAAACACCATCAGCAACTGTTTGAACATCTTCTGTCAGGGTTGCCAAAAGTCGGGGATTTCCTAACTCTTCCAAATGGCTCAACTCAGAGGAAAGAATCTGACGACTCAAGCCCATCCGTAATTTCAAGACTGCATTCTGAGATAAGCGAATCAACATTACTTGAGAAATGATACTGGTAATTAAAGCAACTATTGCTAGTGCCACAAAACCCCCAATTGCGATCGCCAAAGAAGAACCAAGGTCACGAGATGCTGCACGACTAATCAAAGCAATTAAACCAGCACTACTGCCACCACTAAGGAATCCTGCAAATATAGCGATCGCAATCATCCCCCAAGAATAACGTAAAAGAAAATAAATTAAATTCATAAAAAATTCAGTATTGTTACCATTAAGAATAAACACTGTCTGTCTTCGATATTCCGTATCTTTACGCAATTGAACCGTAAAGGCAATAACCCCTCGAATTTGGTAATCACGCAGAGAGTACTTAGGGTTACTATTATCAATAATTATGTTTATCGCGCTTACAAGACAAAAACCAACTCATGAAAATTAGCGAACTTATTAAACAGCGCAGCCAGGAAAATTTTACGCTACACGAGGAACACCTAAATAACCAGATGGTACAAGTTTTAAAGACCATTGGTTTTAATCGCCGTTATGTCAAGGCTGAAGGAGCATATCTATTTGACGATCTCGATAACCGTTACCTAGATCTGCTCAGTGGTTTTGGGGTGTTTGCTTTAGGTCGCAATCATCCCCAAGTCATCCAAATACTACAAGATGTATTAACTGCCGACTTACCAAATCTGGTACAGTTAGATGTCTCCCTACTTTCTGGATTGCTAGCTGAAAGACTGGTTGCTGTTGTACCAGATGGCTTGGAAAGAATTTTCTTTGCCAATTCTGGAACCGAAACTGTGGAAGCTGCCATTAAATTTAGCCGTTACGCTACTGGACGTTCCAAGATTGTTTACTGTCAAGGTGGCTACCACGGGCTGAGTTTGGGTTCTCTTTCTGCTACAGGAGATCCCTATTTCCGAGAAGGTTTTGGGTCGTTATTGCCAGATTTTATTGAGGTTCCTTTCGGAGATCTAGCTGCTTTAGAAAAGGCACTCGCGGGTAAAGATGTAGCTGCTTTTATCACAGAACCAATTCAAGGACATGGAGTCTGGATTCCAGAGGAGTCTTACCTACCTGGAGCAGTAGAACTTTGTCGTCGGTACGGTGCGCTTTTTATCGCTGATGAAGTCCAAACTGGTCTGGGTCGCACAGGAAAATGGTGGGCTGTTGAACATTGGGGGGTTGAACCAGATATTCTCTGTATGGCAAAAGCTCTCTCAGGAGGGTTCGTTCCAGTAGGGGCAGTTGCCTGCCGACAGTGGATTTTTGACAAAGTCTTCAACCGTTTAGACCGAGCAGTTGTTCATGGAAGTACATTTGGTAAAAATAATTTGGCAATGGCAGCAGGACTAGCCACATTAGAAGTTCTTGAGTCAGAAAAACTAATTGAAAAATCTGCCCAGATGGGAGCAAGTATTGTTGCTAATCTCAAACCGCTTACTGAGCAGTATGAATGTTTGAAAGAAGTGCGTGGATTGGGTATGATGATAGCTCTAGAATTTGCCGAACCCAGTAGCTGGTCACTGAAAATGTCATGGAAAATGCTGGAATCAGCTAATAAAGGACTGTTCTCTCAAATGATTACCGTGCCTTTGTTCTCTCGCCATCGAATTCTGTCTCAAGTTGCTGGGCATGGCATGAATATTGTCAAGTTTATGCCACCATTAATATTGAGTGAAGATGACCATCGTTGGGTTATTGATGCTGTTAAGGATGTGGTTGCTGATGCCCATCGGGTTCCTGGTGCAGTTTGGGATTTTGGTAAGACCTTGGCAACTCAGGCAATTCGCATGAAAGTCGAGACACGTTAATAATATCTAATTAACGCCTGATGTGAATGACCTTCGCTTTAGACTTATTAGTTCGTAGCTATAAGCTAAAGATCGATTCACCTATTTTAGTCTATAGGTATTATTCTCGCTCTTCTCGTAACGCAGACTTGCTTTCTTTTACGATGATTTAGGCTCTATCAAAAGTAATTTCAATTCACATTATACGTAATTAATCAATCAATATAGATAGTCAGTATGGCGAGTTTATTTCATCCCCTATGTGGAAGTAATCCTAATACTTTATTAAAGCTGCTAACTACTAATGGAGCTCTTTCTACAAAGCGATTTTCCCAAATAGGATTTGCTTTGACCATCGCCTTGACACTCTGGCCATTTTCTACATTAGAGCGTGTTTTGATGGAGTTAACCCGTGGACGGCGTAGCCCAATTCAGGCTCCTATTTTTATTGTGGGTTACTGGCGTTCTGGTACAACCCATTTACATAATGTTTTAAGCCAGTCTCCAGAATTTGGATACATATCACCACTGGCAACAGGACTACCCTGGAATATTTTAGGAATTGTGAGGCTCTTTGAGCCTTTACTCGAAAAAGCTCTGCCCGAAGATCGTCATGTTGATAAGGTGGCAGTTAAACCCAATTCCCCTCAAGAGGATTCCATCCCCTTAGCTAGTATGGGGGCAGCATCTTATTATCACGGTCTTTATTTTCCCAAGGGTTTCCAGCGTCACTTTCAACGCGGTGTATTTTTTGATGAAGATAATCCTCAAGTCATAGAAAAATGGCAAAATTATCATATCCATTTATTAGAAAAAGTATCTATTCACCAAAAAGGAAAACAACTCCTGATTAAAAATCCAGTTTATACAGGACATATCGGCAAACTCAAAAAAATTTGGCCCAAGGCTAAATTTATTCACATTTATCGCAACCCCTATATAGTATTTCACTCAACTCATCATTTTTTTTCCCGACTGTTGCCAGAATTTGCCTTGCAAAATTATGATAACTTACCAATCAATGATTTAATCTTAGAGAGCTATCCACGCATGATGAAGGCACTTCAGTCAGATAGTGCTGATTTACCAGCTAACAGTTTTGTGGAAATTCGCTTTGAAGATTTTGAAATTAACCCCCTTAAAACAATAGAGCAGATTTATCAGACGCTGGAGTTACCAGGATTTGAACAAAACAGCGACCGCTTTGAAACCTATTTGTCAGATATTCAAGGTTACCAGAAGAATAGCTATTCATTTCAACCAAAGATAATCGAACTGATTGAATCTCATTGGCAACCATTTATTGAGCAATGGGGCTATAAAGTGCCGTAGGCTATATTTAACCAGATATGAGCATCCAACGAATTAGATTCATAATGTCAGAGAGAAACAAAAGACAAAAGCTATAAGTAGGGCTATTTTAGCAAATTTTGATATGCCCAAAGAGCAGCCTGAGTACGATCGCGCACTCCTAATTGACAGAAGATATTTGTCATGTGATTTTTAATAGTGCCTTCGGCGAATTTCAGTTCTTGGGCAATCTCTTGATTACTTTTTCCCAAACCTAAAAGTCTCAAAATTGCTAACTCTCGCTGATTAAATAAATCCCGCTCGTTCTTGTTGTCAGCCGAAGCGGATGGTTTAATCTGAGCAAATACTTTTGGCGCAATCGTTGGCCCTAGTTGACTATAACCTGACTGAATATTCCGAATAGCGATCGCAACTTGTTGATAAGGTGTACTTTTGAGCAGATATCCTAATGCACCAGCTTCGAGAGATTGAAACACATACTCGTCCTCGTCAAATGTTGTTAGTACCAGAATCTGAATCCAGGGGTACAAGTTATGAATTTCACGAGTTGCTTCAACACCATTACAAATAGGCATTCGCACATCCATCAGAATAACATCGGGTTGAAGTTGTTCCACTAAGGCGATCGCTTCTTGTCCGTGATTAGCTTCCCCGACAATCTGTAAATCTTCCTCTAGAGACAGCAGAGCAACTAACCCCTCTCTAAATAACTGTTGGTCATCTGCTAGCAAAATCCGAATCATCGTGGAATAGTAACTTGAATCAATGTTCCTTTTTCTGGGGTACTATGAATCTTTATTTGTCCTTCTAAAAGTTTAACCCGCTCTTGCATCCCTCTCAATCCAAAACCAGAATTTGGCATCAGAGGATTGAAACCAACTCCGTTATCCCATAACCCCAGTGTAATTGTTTCAGATGTGGATTGAGTCCAGAGCTTAATTGAAGAAGCTTGACTATGTTTTTGAATATTTACCAGCCCTTCTTTGATGATGAGATGAATTTGCTGGCTAACTTGTAACGGCAATTTTGGTAGATCGGTTCTCACATCGATTATGAACCTGTTGTTATAGTTTATCTGTTCGATCGAGTGTTTCAAAGCAGCATTGAGATCGAAATTTTCTTCTCTCATGGTTGAGAGAGCTTGACGTACTTCCTGAAGCGATTGATTTGCAAGGCTTTTAGCCGTATTTAGTGCCTGTAAGGATCGATCTGGATTTTTAGAATGTAAAGTCTGAGCTACTTCTAACTGCACATTAAGAGTTGTAAGTGTATGTCCTAAAGAGTCGTGGATGTCGCGAGCAATACGAGTTCGTTCGAGATCGGTAGCTAAGATTTCAACCTCAGCTGCTAAGGCTATGGCTTTTTGACGACTTCTTTGTTCTGCCAGTACTAAAAAACATAACAGCAAGATAAACGTGCTGAATGCTAAATAAGTCGTGATGCTGCCCGCTATACCTGACACAATCATGCGCCTTGGATCGGACAAATCCTCAGCTAAAATGTCGAGGGCGTTGTTGGTACGCATTAACTCAATCGCTATAGGTATGGTGAGGGCGTAACTAATTTGCCAAGCCACCCCAGTAGCAATCGTGGTAACGATCGTATCTTTATAGGGCAGCAGAAAACAGCTTTTGGCGAGAATCAAATATAAAAGTAAATCCCATCCTCCCCAAATATTCCAAACCGTAATGTAACGAGCCACGACTAGGCACAAGATCTCCATGGCGATATAAGCTCGTTGCTGCCAACGCGAACCTTCCCAAGGACAGACAAAGCTCAATCCAGCACAGATAGCCAGAGCCACAAATTCACCATAATTTCCTCCTGGCAGTGCATTTGCATTTATTCCTTGGTAAAAAATGCGATCTAGCAAAACATTAACAGCATGAACTGTTAAGAGTATCCACTCTATATATTGCAGAGTGCGACGGATAGAAGGAAAAATTTTTGAGATTGATAAGTTTAGGCTTGCTGCCATGATTTTTATTCTGCACAATTGAGCCTAATTCTACAAAAATTTACTTAATCGACAAATGACAAAAGTCATTTTTTTTGATGACTTGAAGCTATGGAAACAGACTGTTCGCCTCAGGTACTTTAGTCAAGTAAAGTATAATTTGATTTACAGAGCTTATGTTGAATCTATTAAAGTTTTTCCCAATCGGTATTATACTAGCTTGCGCTCTTGACTTACTTGTCGGCGAAGCGGTTATCAAAGATATATTTGCTAAAGATACGGTTACATCGAGTATTATTCTTGCTTCAGACAATGAATCCTCAATAACTCCCCAGAAACTCGTAACTGAAGCATTGCAGATTATTGAAAAAAGCTATATGGACGGCAGTTTTAATGGATTAGATTGGCAGCAAGTAAAAGCTGAAACCCTTTCTCGTCAATACGCTACATCAGAAGAAGCTTATGAGGCGATCGATTCTGTACTTAACCGCCTTGGCGACTCAGCTACTCGTTTTTTAACTGCTAAACAATTTGCTGACTTCCTTGCCGAAAATAGCGGTAAGGATTATGTCGGTGTTGGTTTACCCGAATTGCTATCTTTAGATTATGACGATGACGAACAACTAAGAATTATCACCCCCATGCCTAATTCCCCAGCAGCAGAGGAAGGTTTGCAATCTGGCGATCTCCTAACTGCCATTGATGGAGTTGCTACCAATAATATTAGTCTGACTGAAGTAGCAACGAAACTGAGAGGTACAGAGGGTTCTACGGTAAATTTAACTGTCGATCGTGATGGTTCGACTTTTGATGTACAGCTAAAACGCGAAATAATTGCAGCAACCCCTACTATTCGCACTGAGTCAATTGATCTAGAAAATATGCAAGTTGGTTACATTCATCTCGGTCAATTTTCGCAATCTTCTCCTCAAGAGATGAAAGAAGCAATCAATAATTTTAAAGAAGCAAAGGCTTTAATTCTCGATTTACGCAATAATCCTGGTGGTTCTATTTCAGCTACCCTAGAAATTGCTGGATTTTTTTTAGGAGAGTCTGAAATTGGGACGGCAGTAAGCAAAGCCGACTTTACTCCTTTAAATTCTACTGAAATACAGCTTACCGAGCAACCATTAGTCGTATTAGTCAATCAGGGAACTGCCAGTGCAGCAGAATTATTAGCAGGAACGCTTCAAGACTCGCAACGAGCTATTATTGTCGGCGATCCTACTGCTGGAAAAGGATTAATCCACGGTATCGAAACTCTGGCGGATGATTCGGCATTAGTAGTCACTTTGGGTAAGCTACTTACTCCGAATAAACGAGACATTCACAATTCAGGAATCGAACCAGATATCTTGGTAAATGCAGCTAGTTCTCCTTGGTTGGATTCTGATATTGAACCTACCTCTTTGAAAGATATTCAATATTTAGAGGCAGTAGAACAATTGAAAAGAACGACTACCAAAAAATTATAGCTGCTATTTCATACGATACGCCTGGAGTAAATGAGGAAGTAGAAAATTATGAGTTAGAAGTGATGCAATAATGTTAACCAAAAATTAACTAAATCTTTACCTAATCCCTCAGTTATCTGACAATGTTTATAGTTAGATGAGGCAATTGCAGTGTTAGAACCAATCAAGACTATAGAACTTTTTCAAAAATCACCTTCCCCTAAAACTTTTTCAGCAGGTTCGATTATTTTTCAAGAAGGAGAATGTGGTGATGTGATTTACGGTATCATCTCTGGAGAAGTAGAGATTTTGGTTGATGGCAAGGTAGTAGAGACAATTCAAAAAGGTGATGTTTTTGGTGAAGGCTCTCTCATTCACTTGGATCGCCAAAGAGACTCCAGGGCGATCGCCAAGACTGATTCCCTCTTAGCGTTTTTAGATCGAGAACATTTTATGTTTGCCGTGCAACAAACCCCTATGTTTGCTCTGGAAGTGATGAAAAGTTATTCTGACCGTCTCCGTCGTTTGAGGCATAAGATTGCGATCTAGCGCGGGTATGGTCGCTCGTTCTAAAGTAACTGGGTATTTCTCTTTCATTACAACAACACCCAAGCTAGTAGCTCATCAAGTTTGTTTTGAGAGATGAACAAGAGGTAATATGAGGGATGAGAAAGAGAAAGAATGCCCAAGAAGAAATCTATAATATCTCTCAAACCGACATTCCGCAGAAATTAAAAAGGGACTGAAGAATTAGTTTGAGAAATAAAAGACAAGTATCAAATAAACCTATTGTTTCCTTTGGTGGAGTCAAACAAATTAGCAATCTTACCAGCGAGGGAAGTCACATTCTTTAGTTATTTAATTCTTCTTGTCGTCAATATTATTTACTCTGCTAAATTTTTCTGTGGAATATCGATTACTACTATGACAATATTGTTAACCTCTTTTACTACTTGGCTACCCCATCAAAAATCTAATTCTTCTGATGATTTATTAAATATTGTAGAAAAACAAAATAAATATAATTGTTACTATTTAAGACAGCTTCCTGTAGAAATAGAAACTGCTAGTAAACAAGCGATCGCAATCATCAAGAAAATACAACCATCAGCAATTATTTGTTGTGGTATGGCAGAATCAAGATTTCAATTAACCATCGAATCTCATGCTAGATGCCAAGAAAGCTACTTACAAACCACAGTTAATTTAACTCAATTAGTATCTCAATTATCTCATACTTCTATTAGTAACGATGCGGGTCAGTTTGTTTGTGAAGAACTATATTATCAAGTGTTAAACTACCTGCAATTAAACAATTTAGCTCTTCCCTGTATTTTTGTTCATGTTCCAGTTTTGACTACCCATAACCAAGAAATAATCTTACCAGATTTTGCAAGTATTTTAGAATTTTTAGCCGAAAATTCTGGCGTATAAAATTGATACTTGCTACACAATAAAAAAGGTATTTTTCCTATATAAAATATCAATTCATGTCAGATGCAAGACTTGATTTGAATGGTCATAAATCTATTATCATTGTAATACCAAATCCGAATTATAGTCATTTCAATTAATTTCCTTACGTTGTTAAACATCATTCACGAGTAATGAATAGTGAGTAAAGAGTAATGAGTAATACCTCTACCTGAAGGAAGAGGATTCAACTTCATAAGATGCGCGTTTTTATTCTTTCTCCATAAATGGAGAGGCTTTATACCATCTTCGGGCTTGACTTATTATACGAAATCCGATTATAAAAGACCTGATATAATTCTCAAAAAGTAACCCAAAAAAATTAATGCCGAGAAAAGCTTATTTAGTAAAGCATAAGAGCTCAGAGGAATTGAAGCGAAAATACTTAAAGAGCAAAGACTCAGTAGAATCCAGAAGGTGGCACTTGCTTTGGAAAGTATCTTTGGGATGGACGATTAAAAATAGCGCGGTTGCAGTAGGGATAAATTATGATTATGCTCAAAAAATTGTCAGTAAATATAATAAACAAGGATCGGAATCAGTCAAAAATGGTCACAAAAAGCCTAAAAAACCAACTAGAGGGAGAAAATCTCTATTGACTCAAGAGCAACTGGAAAAGTTGAAACAAGAATTAGAATCGTTACCATCAGCAGAAGAGGGAATCTGGACAGGAGCAAAAGTAGCCCGTTGGATAGAAAAAGAAACAGGAAGAGAAAAAGTTGGGAATCAGAGAGGTTGGGATTACCTAAAAAAGTGCAAATACTCATGGCAAACTCCAAGACCACAACATAATAAAGGAGATAAGTTAGAGCAAGAGATATTCAAAGC
>NZ_LR214367.1 GCF_900659865.1 Hyella patelloides LEGE 07179 | reverse complement strand
AATTAAAGGTTCTAAAATAGTCCACTGTTGATTAGAAATATCTGTGGAATAAGGTTTTCTTGGATTCATAACTTCTAGTTTATTTGTACTTAGAAGTTATATTTTAGACTTTTCGTACATCCTCTCAATCTGGCTTCCACTTCTAGCTGCATCTGCTGTTCCTCCAATCTATAATCGCACTAAGAATAGTCCGTCATTCAAGGGACTTTAGATAATCCCTAAACTCTAGTAACTCATTATCAGAAAGATGAATTCGGCTTTTTTTGCCGTAGGTTTCCATTAAGTATTGTCTCCCTTTCTCTTTACTCCAACCAACACGATTCATCTGAATATCTATTGACTCAATTATTTCTGACATTTTGTATTCAATTACCGACGATCTCTCTGGCACCAAAAACAAATTTCCTTGGGTTGAGTTTTCAATTAGAGTCAGCTGCTGCTTTTCCGCCGAGCTTAAATAATTCTCTTTCAGCCAGTTAATTTCTGGTTCACTAGCACTCGTTGTCGCCAGTAATTTAATTAAGTCATTACTTGTACTACAATTTAAGATTCTTTCCTTGACCTTCAAAGCTCTGTTTTCTAGGGTTGTGCTGTCGCTACTATTGTAGGGGTACGTTTTCCAGTTAATTTGGGGGGTGACCACCTGGGTGACAGGGGTGGTGACCACCTGGGTGACAACTGGGGGCTTGTCAAGAGATGGGGAGACAGCCTCAACCCTTTGCTGTGTGGGGATAGTGACAGGGGCGGGTGCTAGCGATGATTTATTTGAAGCATTTTTATTTGACACTTCCTCTCTTGGAGTGCCAGAGAAAGAATTATTTACCACTGTGTTGCGAGGGGGTTCTTCGTTTAATTTAGTTGTTTGGTAATTTTTATCTTTTTCCTCTTTCTCAGTCCCAGATTTATCAGATAAAGAGAAGTTTTTTTCTGTTGACTCAAAGTTTGAATGAAGGTTGTCACTGTTGTCACGGGGTTCATAAACGCCTGGGGAGACCCCAGGCGACGACCCCTCCCCTTCTTTATCTGGTGGGACTTTCAGGTTGTCACCCTGGTTGTCCCCTGAGTTGTCACCACCCCTGTCACCCTGGTTGTCCCCTTGAAGAATTTCCTCATATGTGGGTTCATTATCATAAAGCTCACGCAGTTTTAATCCCTTGATCACCCTAACTGTTTTACCTGCTATTTTCACCCTGGCTTTTTCAGTTGACCATCCCAAAGTCCTATTGGTTAACTCCAATAACTCTGCCGAAAAGTTTTGTGGTGATTTTGCCGAACGTTTGGTCTGTTGACAATACAAGGTATAACTTCCATAGAGAGTAGAACAAGTGGCATCATAATCTTCGGCTATTTTCCATTCATGGGCGTTACTCCCAATTGGTACACAACCCGTACTATCTTGTATTACCCATTCATTCACCCATGCTGCTAAGCCATCACTCCTTATTTGCGATTCCCATACTGTAGCAGACAGTTTGCGATCGCCCACCCCCTTCAATACCGCTTCGATTTCTGCTTCAGGAATACTCAACAGATAAGAAGTAAATGCTCCCAATTCCCCTTCAAAATCTTTCATCAAGTCCCGTTTCTGATGCTTGGGACATTGATAGTCAAAAGGAATCATACTAACTCTACGGGTCAACCAAGAACCCAGATTAGTATGGAAAATGGGGAAGTTAGAGGTTACTACTGTCAGCCCCCCAAAAACGTACTCAAAGCCGTTCTCAAACAGTCTCCGACCAGATAATCTATCTTGACCAGTCAACCGCTTAAAATTACTCATTTTGCGCGGTGCTTTATCCTGGTCTGGCAGTACCACTAACCTTTTCCCAAAAATACGGGCTATTTCGTGTTTGTCCTCTAATTCTGATAAATTCATCGTGGCGGTGTTTGATTCCCCTACCAGAGCCGTTAGCAGAGTGGTAAAAGTAGATTTCCCACTGCCTCCTCCACCAATCAGGTGCAAGAATTTCTGTAGGTCATTCCTCCCTCGTAACACTGCTGCTGCGAAACAAAGTAATAATTCTTTATATTCAGAATTTCCTTTGGTAGCCTCGTTCAACCAATTATCAATTGACTGCCAGCCATTTTCAACTACCGTATAGTCTCTCGGCAACTGCCACGTGAACTTAAAGCCAGGATTATGTTCGTGTAGCTTGTTTGTCGCTAACTCTAACACTCCGTTCTTGAAGGGCAACCAATCTGTAGATGATTTCTCATCCCACTTTCTGATGAATAATTCTCTTTTTAAAGTGCCGATGATATTCTCAACATAAGCATTTGTTCCATATCCAGTGATGTTTCGAGCCTTTAAAATGGCGTGTATTTCGGCTGCTAAGTAATCTTTACTTACAAGAGTCCAAATTCCTTCTGTCTCCAGACTGTAGGTCAACCAGGTTTTTAACTCGTCACAATATACCCAGCGATCGCTATACTGCTCCGCTATCTCTGCTCCAACAAGATCTGGTTTGGGTATTTTGTTTCCCCCTACGGTGGTGAACGCATCCTCTCCGTATTTTTCGTACCAATCATCAAAACAGTAGGCTTGGCTTAATAATTGTTTACGGAATTCTTCTATTCCTTTGTTCTGCACAAAATCGTCAACTCCTTTTCCGTCACTTTCGTCCCATTCAGGTAAATTATAAACTGGCACATTATATTTTTGTATCTGTCGGGCTAGTTTGATTAATGCCTGTTTAACTGGTTTCTTGGTATAAGTATCTGCATCAAAGGCAAAGATAAATCCAAATCCTTCCTTGGCAAACCTTTCTAATTCGGGAACTAGATAACGCTTTCCTTGGGGGTCATCCTTGCTGGATGTTAAACCCATCTCTACTTCTAATAAGGCAAGAGTAGGAAGCTCGTGGGAGCATAGAGCAATTGCCTTAAATCCCCCTTCCGTGATTATTAACAGAGGAATATCGTTGATTTTGTAACATTTTTGTTTTAAAGAGGAAAGATGATTCCAATGATACTTATCTGTGGGATGGGCGGGAAGTAAAGCATCATACTCATCACCTAACGCTGTTCTATATTTGGGGGCTTTTTGTCCTGGTTTATTGCTCCAGGGTTTATGAGGGCGTAATTGTCCTTGCCCGTTCGCTCCTTCAATCAAGATTCCTCCTGACTTGGCTGGGTAGCCCAGATAGTCCGTTGCTTGGGTTTGGTTTTGGGTTTGGCATCCTGCTTTAATCCAAGAGGGGTTTAATCCTCTCCTGGTACAGCACTCTTCATAATCTGATGGAGATAACTGATTTTGGCGAATAGAAGGTGGTGCTAATATACTCATGCTGCACCTCTTCTTACTCTTCGGTTAGCAGGTATTATTTCCACTGTCAGAAACAACACAAAAGTATTAGGTTTTGTCTCTAAATTTGCTTGTTGGTCGATCCTCTCTAACTCTTGTATTTCTCGATTACCCTGTTTTACACTTATAGATAAATCACTCATGTTGGTTTTATATGATGTGGTTTTTTTATTGAGGTGGTTCAAGTTTTCCAGGCTATTAACCGCCTACAGCCTCACCATTATATCCATGTCCTCATGGATATAATGGCAATATTCACATATATTTACTTCAATAACCCAAAGGGACAGAGATATAATACAGATAAATCTTGATGTCTTGATTCGACCCTCAGCATAATAGAACGCTCGATGCCTAATCCAAATCCCTCACCTGAAACACGCTTTAGAAGCGATCGCTCTGAACCCTTGACTAGCAAAGTCACAGTGCGATTAACGGATACTATGTTCCAGGAACTTCAGACTCAAGAAAACTATCGTGAATTTATTCGACAAGCGATCGCTGAAAAACTCCAAAGCAAGTCCGCTTAAGATATCTTGTTTTTGGTGACTTCAACGGTTTGTCGTTCACGAACTATCGCCCTCAAGCTCATAGTTGTTGCGCTGCCTAGTTTTTTGGGAAGAGTTTGAGTTATTGATACACTCATGCTGCACCTCTTCTTCTACGTCTTTGGTTAGCAGGTACTCTTTCCACGGCTAAAAATAAGACTGTACTGTTTAGCTCTTCGAGATGCTTCAAGCTTTCAATGATTGCTCGTTCGATCTCTTCAATCCCTGAGAGAATCAGATAATTATCCTCTTCTGTAACACATACTCTCAATACTTTTAATCCCGCAGGTTCGATATCTTCCCCTGTTACTAAAGCAATGGACAGTACGGGTAAATTATTTCTCACGATCTTCATCCTACTTAAATACTACAAAATGGCTGATTGGCTTCTTGGAAACAAATTTCTGCGATGAGACACGATACGATTTACTCGCCTATCAAAATTTGTCTTAAGCCTCTATGGGCTGCCCACAGCCTATCTAGTTCGGCTATTTCTTCAATTGGAATGTACTGGCAAGAAGTCGCTATCAAACCAGGCTTTAAGACATCTTCAAAGCCAATTGACTTTAGCCAGTCCACCAAGTCTTTAGCTCTCTTCATGCCGTATTTCTTGGCTAGCTTCGTCTTGGATAACCCTTCATAACTGACTCGGCTTCGTCCCTGTTCGTTGATTAAGACTGTCCTTTCTATGACTTCTGTTCTAGTAACTACCGCATTGGGATTGCCTAAAACTATTGCTGGTAATCCTGGATCGACGAGTGCTAAGACTCTCGATTGCGCGAGTAATCTTTCTTGAGCTATTGCTGCACCTTTCTGGGCTTCTGCTACCTGTAGTTGTAGTTTCAGTTTTTCGATTTCAATTGCTTGTGCTGGTATTACTTTCTCGATTAGTTTTTTGGCTTCATCAAAAGCTTTCACTAAATTCCTTTTACATTGACGGGCTTCTGTCGTATTTTTGCTATAGGTCAATATTAAATATGATTGCTGCTCTGTTAACAGCACATATTTCTCAGGGCGACCTCCCCTAGTCCCTTTCGACACTTTTGCGATTTCAAATCGCAAAACCCCCCAATCTTCTTCTATTTCCTCTCGGTATTTTAAGATCAGCTTTTGATAGAAGCTTCTGTGTTGTACTCCTAATTCTTGCGCTAATAGTCTTGAATCGACTACCAGCACACCTTTTTTTTCATTTATTGATAAGGTAGACATACTGTTACTTAATGCAATTATTTTGGTGACAGTGAACTATCAAGCGATCGCCCTCCCGACCAAGAGAACAGCGATCGCTTTTAATTTGAGATTGGCTCGTGAGAAGAATCAGAACTATTTCCGATTTCTTCTAAAACATATTCAAATAAATCAGCAGGCGAAATTACTATATCTACTCCTTTTTCTTTATATAAATAATTAAGAGCGTTACAAAGATGATTTAAAGTATCACCATCTATTCGAGGCATAGTATCTGCTGTTTTCATTCGAGAAACTGAAGTTTCATGAACTCCCAAAACTTGGGCTAGTTCACGATTTGTCATTTTGACACGAGCCATTACTTCTCTCAGCTTCCATCGAAGCATTCGTTTCTCCAAAATCAGCACTTTACTAATGTCCTCTATTTAATGACTCTCTGCCAATAATATAGCATGAAAAACATGATATTTACTACTTGACGCTATATAGCTTCTCGCGCTATACTGAGAATCACAGATGAGGAAACAACCAGCCTCAGACTTGAAACAAAATCCATTGGTTGATTAGACATCCTTTCACTTTTCATTTCACTGCACGCCCGACAACCTTATATCTATCCCTTTTCTCGTTGTTGGTGCGTGAATTATCCAGAGTCAGTCTCCACGAAGCATTTCTTACAAAGCCTTTTTTGGCTAACACCCAAGTACACAAAAAAGGAGAGCAATCTCTTACCTCTGCTCTCCTCACAAACTAAATCTTAGTAATTATGATGACACAAACTACATCAAAAATAACCCAATTACCGACTAATTGCGATAATTGCACCCAATTCCACGATTATCAAGACAATAGGGGTAGAGGTTGGTGTTCGCTTTTTAACAGCGTCTCCTTCAAACACCATTCCTTTACACAAGATTGTCGGCTAAATATCCCCGACGAAGAGGAGCTTCTCCACTCCGAATACGATACAAGAAGCCTAGTTAAGCTTATCGACACACAAAAAGACCATAGTGAATGGTCAACTTTCATCGTCGTCGGTAAAAAGTACAATCCAAATCGTTATCGAAATACTAAGACTTTTCTCCATCAGACTGATTGGTATTATCGACTAGCGGGTATAGAACAACCGCAAATCAGCCAAGTATGGGTCGCAGAGGATGAAATCTGCCACTATAGCCAATCCCACATCATCAATCCAATTGGCGAGTTTTAATTTTTAACAATAGTCCTTGGTAATAAGTAACCAAGGACTATCACATCAATCGATATTCACAAGGCAATACATTATGGCTACATATTTAATTGAGATCAGAATCAAGCCCTTAACCTACAGACCACCAACCTCTATGCCAGAAATTATGGCTTTTAGCGAAGGAGAAGATCGCTTTCATTTGGCAGGAGCAGAACAAATATCTGACCGATTAAATGTTTTACTTCCAGAAATCCATTTGAACAATCCTCAATTAATTAAGTTCAAATTAGAGATTAAAGAAGGAGATGAAATTGATGCCAACTCCTATCAAGATTTTTTGGCTTTAATCAAAAATTGAATAAAAGAAGTTAACAAGAAGGCAGATGGCAGATGGCAGATGGCAGATGGTTTACTTTAGTTGATTAATGGTTGAAACCAATAATCTTTGTACCTCATCAACATCTTTTAAAACTGATTCAATAAAATGTTTTTTTGCTAACTCAACTCGTTGAGAAATAATTAACTGAGTTTCTAATTCTCTAGCTGAACCTAAAGCTATATGTAAAAAATGAAGATATTCAGCTTTGCCTTTTCTACCATAACCTTCTGCAATATTACTTGGAATAGAAACGGAACATCTTCTTACTTGAGATGTCATAGCATACTTTTCTGACTTAGGAAAATACTCAGTTAATTTGTAACAACGCACAGATAAATCTATGGACTTTTGCCATATAAATTGTTCTCTAAAACTCATGATGAAGGAGATAAGTTTGAAGGCAGAAGTATTAATAATTATACAATACTTCTGCCTTCTGCCTTCTGCCGAAAGAGAGCGAAGCGACCTTAAATTCAACCATTAACCAAAATTAGTCGCCTACCCCTCAACATCTCATTAACATTCACTCCATTCTCAAAAAGATGAAAATTAACTCGATTCAACCAAATAAAGATAAATTAGCGGAACTTTCTGAAGGAGACAAAGTTATAGTTATAGACCCCGACGAAAACCTAGCAGAATGCGCCATCTTCACCATTTCAGTAGTTAAGAATCACCGCTTTTGCCTTGCTCCAATCGACCGCCAACATCCCTATGAACCTCTTTGGGTTCACAGCCAAGATATTGCTCCTCTCCATTCCGACCACATTTAACCTTCACAGCTTATAACCATGAATCCAGAAATTAAAATCAAAGTCAATAGTCTGGGAGCTTATCTTGACAAAGAACTCGACGCATCGAAAGAACTAGCTTTGTATTTCTATGAAGCTTATCTGGAGCTATCGGAACACACTGAAATGATGATTGCTCTTAACGACAATCTCCTTCAACGACAGCCTTGATTCTATTGGGGACTTTGACACGCAGTGGTTTTACCACGATGGTAGAATATACCGCACCAGTTTTTTGGTTCTTTCTATTGTTAACAACTCTCTCGCTGTTTGTTCTTCGCACCGTAGAATCAGAAGTGAATCGGTCTTTCCGCGTTCCTTTATTACTGTACGAAAATTATTTAGAATGACTACAATTAGATGACTACAATTAGAGAATCTGTTCTGCTACTTCTACCCGCAGCAACGAGCGCACATTTTCAATTTGGTTGACAATAGTTGCAACCGAAGAACCAGCAAACAGCAAACCTACGGCAACATTATCTAGGCTTGTTACCAAGGAACCAGAATCGCCACCAGCAGATATATTAGTGGTGATAATTTGGTCTCTGAATCTTGCTACCTTACCACCACCAAAGCCGACATCGACCGTTGCATTAACTGCGGTAATCCTGCCAGTAGTATAATTGGTAGTACGTCCAGTTTTTTGCACGAGATTTCCTACCCTCACATTTTGTTTCCGCCGCCAGCCGCGTATGTGACCAATCCAGTAGATTTCGCGGTTGAGATCGTGGAATTCACCTTCGGCGATTGCAGCATCAATCAGATTTTGGTGCTGATTCCGAGGGACTGGGGGATCGAAGGTAATCGGAATAAATCGACTCAGACGAGCAATTCTGTCGGTTGGCTCAACTCCTCGATCAAAAGGTCCTGGTTGCAAGATGGAGTCGCCAAGATTGGCTTCGTTGCTGTTAGCTAAGACATGGTTGTTACTAAGAATGTAGTAGCGTTGAGGAATACCAATTCCATGAGTAGGCGGGTTGTTAGAACCTCCCGACAGAATATCATAAACGCAAGTAGCAATTGTTCCCGCTGTAATCTTAAAGTGTCCGACGCTGTAACCACCTTTAGCTGGACGGATGCGTTTAGCCAGAAGTTGAACACCAACCTCTAGGGGTTCTATGGTTTCGCTGAGACGATAGCCACCAGCCATGCCATTAGTACCTGGAATGAGTTCGGTTTTTAACTGCGGCAATGCCTGTCCAGCAAAAGGATAACCTATTTCCAAAACATCCGTTTGCATTCCTGCCATCATCGGCGGTACTAGATCGGCATCTTTTAACTCTTCTCTCGCCATTTTGTGGCTAACCAGTGCGATTAATGCTGGCTCACCTGTGGGTTCTCCATTTTTCCACTTCACACCTACTCCCATTCCTACCAGATTAGCGCGGGGATGTTCTGGATTCATAAATTCGTCAACAGCATCATTATTAGCTTTCTGTGCTTCTGCTATTGCCTTTTCGGACAGCATCATTTTGCTTTGGTCTAATTTTTTCATGATCAATCTCCTTTAATTTTTATAGAGTTTGTGCGGTTACAGTACCAATTTCTTCTACGTCAGTTTCGTATTCCTCTAGAGATTTTGGTACGATATCCTGCGGTTGCAGTTCAGATTCAGGAAATTTCTGAGTAACAAAGACTTTAATTACTTTTTTTCCTGCTTTCTCTCCGATGCCAACACCCGTGACATTAGGTAGTCCCATTATTTGGTCTTCGTACTTTTGTCTAATAGTCTCAATGTTGATCGCAATCACCTCCTTGAATCTGCCAAAAGAAATTTTTTCTGCTGTAGTTAGATTTGACTAAGTTTCGACTAAAGTGACAATCTTGGTAAGTTAATCAGTTGTCTTTTATTTGTTGTGCAGTAAAGTGGACGACAAGAAGTATGGTAAGAATACTTATGGTTGAGGCAACGCCTCAATATTTCCTGTCACTTTAGTATCTACTTTGAATCCATCTAGTTGGGTAGGTATTTGCTTGCTTAAGTTTGGAGATTCATTTGCTAAATACACCTCTATGCAGGGTTTTCCTTCACATCTACTAATCCCTACACCCACTACACCCTTGACATTCATTAACTCAGATTCATGTTGCTCTTTGACTAGTTCGATGGCTGATTGATTCGCCCATGGCTGTTTTTGCAGCGATAGCATCCATAAAGAAGTCAGGAGTAAGCCCGACAATGCCACAGTGGCTAAGGCAACAATAGTTATTTTGTTTATCTTCATGATTTACTGCTCACCACGGGAATTCCAGAAGAGTCAAATTTCATTCACCCAAAAACTTATGGATTAACTACCAGATAATCTACATAGAGCCGAATAGGAGAACTCCATTCAATATTTACCCAAATGCTAACCTTACCATTGCTAGGAGCAACATTATGCAAAGTGTATTTAGCACCTCCTATAATTTTACCTCCTCCTGCCTTGCCTTCACCAATTGCTACAAAAACTCGAGAGTTATTGGTAATAGCCCCCCAGTTAAGATTCAATGTCCACTGACCGTTTCTATCCCCCCAATCATGTCTGTAAGTAAAACCATTTCCAGCTAATGCTTCTATGGAAACTCCTTCTCCTGCTTTGAATAGCTCGCGAACCTCTTGCTCATTCACCGATTGATCTTCTACTGCTGTAGGACCTTGGGGTAATGAAGTTTTTTCTGATGTCATTGATGTCATTACTTAACTCCCTTTTCTTTGATCTTGTTTTTGTTAAATTTAATTTTCAAAAATCTCTAAGGATTATCTAGCAATAATTATCCTCAAAATAAGTTTTTGAAACAATACGACGATCCGCGTATAGGATTATGGCGAAATTACAACAAAAGACTCTTTAATATCGTTTTGTTTTTGGCTCTTTATGGAGGCTCTTTATGGATTCCAGGGACTTATTGTGGGGAAGGTAGTTAGACAAGTATAATTCTCATGCTCAGGCATATTCAAGGAATTTTGGTGACCGCGATCTCGATATCTTTTATCAATCTGTTAGATTTAATTGACCCCAAAAAATGCTTTGCCCTAATCCGTTTGATAAGATGGGGAGAAACCATAAATTGTCCAAAATGTAGTTCTCATCATGTTATCAAACGAGGTTTTGATGATACTCAACCTGAATTCATCGATCCCAATCCAGCCCATGCTGCCACCATTACCTATGACATAACCGTTAACAATCTCGATGGAAGCTTGTCGGGAGATGAATTTACGGGAGATTTCAGTTTTGATGATGCTACTCTAACTGGTTCTGGTTCGGAATTTTTAAGCGTTTCTGACCTCAGTTTTGACTTTTTAGAGACTATTTATACCGTTCGCGATGATAACTCTTCTCTCGGTGCAAAAGCAGAATTTTTGGATGGTGAATTTCTCGGTTTGAGCTATTCCACCGACATACAATTTTCTTTCGTGCCAGGCTTTTTCTCTCTATCCGATAGCTTTTTCGCCTACGACCTCAGTGCTGGAGACAACGGAACGGGGGATGTTATTTATACCGTTCGCGATAATCCCAATCCTGGAATTATCCCCGAACCAGCTACTATCTTTGGGCTTTTAACCACAGTTATTTTAGGTAGTGGTCTAAAAATTCGCAAAAACAAATGTAGCCGATTGAATTAGCGATCGCTAATAATAAATATTGAATAGATATAAGGGATAAGTTAGTAGATTCTTCCCTCATAATTCAGAGTGCAGTGAGATATTTTATTCAATTGGGAATTTTAAAATTAGAAGCCCATTTATAATTTTAAGTATGGCTAAGAGGATGTACGAAAAGTCTAAAATATAACTTCTAAGTACAAATAAACTAGAAGTTATGAATCCAAGAAAACCTTATTCCACAGATATTTCTAATCAACAGTGGACTATTTTAGAACCTTTAATTCCTGCTCCTAAAGCTGGTGGTCGCTCTCGAACAGTGAATATGAGGGAAATTATTAATTCTATCTTTTATATACTTGCTTCTGGTTGCGCTTGGCGACTTATGCCTCATGATTTACCTCCTTGGTCTACGGTTTATCATTACTTTCGGTCGTGGCGCATCCAAGGAACTTGGCTCAAGATGAATCAAGTTCTGAGAGAACAGATTCGTACTCAAGTTCAAAGGATTAGACGTTTCTAGAACCGCAGAAAATATCATTACTTTCAAGCTGATCTTCAAAAACGAAAATGCAGCAGGAGAACCCCTCAATATTGACGACGTATCGCTCCAATACAAAATCACCACAGGTCAAGAACAAATAATTACACAAACAGCAAACGGAACAATCGAACAACCTGAATTCAGCGTCAATCCAGCAGATTTTATCATTCCAACAGCAAGTATTCCTCCCGACTCGTTACCATTATCTGTCGAAGACAGCCTTGCTACTTTGGATTCTAGCCTAGACCCATCAATCAATTTAGACAACTCAGTTACAAGAGAAATAATTGCCAATGACTTTGATAATTTAATCAAGATGAGGCGAGGACAAAATACAGCTTATGGTAATGGAGGCAACGATACAATCAAAGGCTCTAGCGAAGACGAAACTATGTTTGGTGGAGAAGGAAAGGATACTCTTTATGGAGACAATGGAGACGATAAGCTAGATGGAGGACAAGGAAGCGATCGCCTTGTCGGAATGTCTGGCAATGATTCTTTAACAGGAGGGGAAGGAAACGACACTTTATTGGGCTATTCAGGAAGCGATAGACTCGATGGCGGTTTGGGCTCTGACGAACTATTTGGCGGAAGCGGTGCTGATGCTTTTGTAATTAGCAATGAGTTTGGAGTAGATATAATTCAAGATTTTGATATTAGTGAAGGAGACTTCTTGGAATTTGGTAGTAGTAGTGGAAGCGATTATTATGCAGTAAGAGAGGAAAATCAGAGAGATTATTCGCTCCACCATAATTCAGGCGACATCGTAGCGATAGTCAAAAATGTTTCTGCCTTCGATCTAGAAGGACAAGGATTCGATAGGGTAGTCATCTGATTTTAGATTGATAGTTAGAATTTGATGTCATTTTTTACGATGAATTAGCTATATTGCTGCTTACCGTATCTTAGAGGATGTACGAAAAGTCTAAAAAGCTACGCCAACCGTCTAACCATAATCCTAACGGGACTTAAACAATTTTGATAGTCAAAATGAGATAAAATGCTTTTGTCGGTTGACTTTAGCATTATTATTA
>NZ_LR214366.1:5960-12700 GCF_900659865.1 Hyella patelloides LEGE 07179 | reverse complement strand
AGGTAAAAATCAGCTAAATTTATGTCATTTTTGCATTGGTTTTTAACAAAATTTCAATAAGTTCTTATTCCAAAGTAAAACTGAGAACTTTATATTTTTGAGTTGGCACTTATGGTAGCTATCTTAGCTTTACCCCAACTTAGAGATTTAAGTGGGTAAATATACTTTTTTGCTGTGGAAGTGTTGCAGTACAGGGAGCGACAGAGACTTGAAAAAGCTAAAAAAGAGCGAGAAAGAAGGGAAAAAGACCGAGCCTATCAAGCTATAATGCAGACTATGTATGGCATAGAACCTCTCCCGCCTCCCGTATCTACACCCCCCAGAAAAAGGATATTAATACATCAGAGGAGATGTGGATACCACAATTAATCCGTCTGAAATGGAGAAAAATGAATCTGAGGACACGCTCTCTAATCTCCAGCCATATCTTGATTTGTTGTCTGGGACTGTAAATGTGGGTTTTGATGTACTAAAAGAATGGATGAGAAGGACAAAAGAGAATCGATGGTTGTCTCAGATGCTCTGGTGGGGGTTCTTCAAATCCTTATGTCTGACGACCTATTGTTGATTCATACCTCTTTTATCAATTTCTGAGTTTCTTCTACTAAATGTTTTTGTAAAGTTGGTTCTAACTTGAAAAAACCCTTTTGAGAATAAATAAGATGGTTATTATTTCGTTGATACGAGTCTAGTATGATTTCGCTATTATCGACCTTAAATGCACCAATAATATCTTCTGGCAGAATATTCCCTCTCGGATTAGCGCACCGACCATCAATAATATAAACCCAGCCCTTCTTTTGACGTTTGGCTTCAGCATTAAGACTATGGCTATAAGGCGCAAACTTAGCAATGAGACTATGAAAAAAATTAATGAATTGGGAATTAGGAAAAAAATTCTCTAGATTAATACTATCATCTTCAGAATTGCTGTTTTTCAAAGTTCCTAATATACATTGAGAAGCTAGTTTTTCGCCTTCTATTTGTTGCGGAGATAATAAGGAAATAACTTTCTGAGATTTATTATCCACCTCGATCGTGTATAAATACATAATAAACAAAGATAAATTATAGTGTCATAGACAGTTCAACACCATTGTAAGCAAAAATTTTATACCCATCGCGAAAGACAACTGCTGGTCTGTTTTCTGCGTGTAGAATATAATCATCTTTGAATAATAATTCAGTTGGTCTATCGCTAACAAAACATATATCTACGAAAGGCAAAACAAAACCACAGTTTTTCACTAAAAGCTGAAGAGCTTCCCATTTCTCTGAAATATAATCGCAACCAAAAACTGAGTAAGCACAATCTAGAAACCAAGCATGACACGCCCAAAATTGATTCGATATTTTAGACGAAAGCTGGGGCTGAGCAATCGAGAAAACTTTAGCAGAAAAACCTAGTTCGTTTTGTTGAGTACTAGGTTGTGGTAGATCAATGCGTCTATATGGAATATTTTCTATAGCTCTAGTTATTAAGGCTATCTTTAAAAATCTAATAATACCAGGAGATGATTGACCCGTATATTTATCTCTTTGTTTTGCCATCTCAATAGCAGCACGAGGACTATCAACAAAAATTATTTTAGGAACTTTTCTTAAACCTACAGCAAGATAGACGGCGTTAATCGCATCTGTTGCCTGCTGACGTTCGATTCTTTCAGTACACTTAGCTACTGTCATCCATTTTTCATGAAGAGTACGTGCAAGCTCTTTTTGTTCTGTGGTCAATTGAGACCACATATCTAAATCTGACATATCATCAACGCCGTCAAAGGTACTCTTTTTCATACTAAAAAAATCAACGTGGAAATGGAATTGAAGGACCTAGATTATATCTACCTCTATCCCGACCTAGAACTCTTCTGTAACTCTCGATGTATTGACGAGAAAATCCTCCTTCAAAGCTAATTTCCGTTCTATTTGGTGAACCATCTCCTACTTCTAAAAAGACGTTACGACCACCAGGAGGTCTGCGAATTCTGTATACATATCCATATCCTTCAGTCTGAGCCGTTTCACGATTTACTATCTCACTATATGTTGCAGCGTGTTGCTCATTGTTAGTAGTTGAAACCCATTGAGATTCCGTGTCTATATCTACGAATATATCTGATAAATCTTCTCTAGGATTGTCCCTTATTTGAGTAACATGCTCTCTTAAGCTTATGTTGCCGTCTGGATTCCGAGGTTGAAAACCACCGTCTGCAAATATCTCAGAGGGTGGTCTGGTATCTCCTCTGTACACATACTCGTTATCATTATTCTCTTCTTCGTTATCGTTGCTGTTGGGAGGTTCACTTATGGGAGCAGAACAGGCTTGTATCTCTGAATCTTGCTGATTATCATCATTTTCTCGATTTTCTCTAATTTCTTCAATCAGTTCTTCCATTCTTTCAACCCATTCACTCCAATCCTCTTGGTTGTCGGGATTAAAGGGGTCTTGTGGTTGACAAGAGACTCCTGGTGCGCTGATACAGGTAGGATTGACAAATGGTCTAGGTAAATTAGGTCTGTTTAGTTCCTCCAGTTGTTCTTCAAAAAGTCCTGGAATTTGACCATTTACAGGGGCGCGAAATCTTATGGGATTTTGAGAAGGATTGATCTGATTGAACGGTTGTGACGAAGCACCAGGATATCTTGGAGCATTTCTATTAGTTGGTCTGGGGGCAGTCCTTATATTTCCTCGAAAATTCTTCTGAGCAGGTCTATTAACAGGTCGTGCCATTACTGGTCGAAGACCGAAAGGATCGGTATAGTTAGTAGGAGAATTACCTACATAACGAGACAAATTAGTATCCCCGCCAGCAAAACCAATCGTGTCCTCCTGAATAAAGACCCCATTTACAGGGTCATAAGGACGAGAGCGATAGTAATAAAGCCCAGTTTCTTCATCTAACTCTCTTCCCGTATAGCTAAAGCGGAAACTAACGCTACTATCGGTTTCCAGGGTAATATTGCCAAAAGCATCGTAAGTAATCTGGTTGACAATATTGCCATCGTTATCTGTTACCAGTTTCACCGAACCCTGATTGTCGGTCAACGCCCAAAGTACCTCATCACCGCTAGCATTTTCTTGAGCGAGAACTTGGTCTATACCAGCACCGTGTAAAAAGCGTTCGGTTTGATTGCCTTCTCCATCAAAAGTAAGCGCAATATGGTCGCCATCGTAAACAAACCGTTCTACTTCTGCAACTCCCGCACCATCACCATCAGCATCGACTGATTTGGCAATTCTGCGGTTATAAACATCATAGGTATACTCAGAATTGGCAATGACATTACCGCCAGCATCTTTAGTAACAACAGCAACTAATCTGTTACGGTAATCCCATTCATACTCTGTGACCTCACCTGTAGCTATTTCAGTCCGTTTAACCCTGTTACCTTCATTATCGTATTCATAGTTATAAGTACCATCGGAGATTAATTGATTATTATCTCCCGTGACATAACCAGTATTAGTGCGGTTGCCGTTATTATCGTAGCTGTAGTCCTCATCTGCTTGATAAGAGTGTTCCGCATCCACTAATTGGTCGGTTTTGTCATAGTCGTAATTAGATACACCATCAAAAGAGGTATAGCTAGTAACACGGTTGGCACTATCGTAAGCCCACTGATAGTCAGCAAAAATAGTTCCATTTTGGTCGTGAACCAGATCGGTCAAGCGACCCGCATCATCAAAGGTATAGTTACTCTCGGCGACTAATTGTGTACCTGCTAGGTCGCTGTAGCGAGTTATCTCTTTCATCTGGGAGGCTTTATCGTAGCTCATGTCAACCCGCTTTTCGCTGACACCATCACCACCAGATTGAGTGATGCTCTTAACTCGGTCTAATTCGTCGTAGGTAAAGGTTTCGATGCCTTTATCCACTCCATCAATGCGGTCTGTAACTTGTGTTAGATTATCAACGGGGTCGTAGGTATAATTAAAGACCACGTTGGGAACGTCGGGAGTCCCTGCATTGTCAACGGAGGTTAATCTACCATCGAGGTCGTAATCGTAACTGTAAGCCGAATCTGGGTCATCAGCAGTGAGTAGTTGAGAGGCTGCGTCGTATTGGAAATTGATATTACGAACGGGATTGCCCAATTCATCCAGCCAAACTTCGTTTTCTTGGCGGTTGAGATTGTCGTAGGTATAATTAATCTCTCTGCCATTGCGGTCTATATAGGAAACTTGGTTGCCCACCTCATCGTAATCATAAGTTCTGGTATTGCCTAATTGGTTGGTGTCAGTAGCTAAGCGATTGAGATTGTCGT
Source organism: Hyella patelloides LEGE 07179 (assembly GCF_900659865.1). Taxonomy (GTDB): domain Bacteria; phylum Cyanobacteriota; class Cyanobacteriia; order Cyanobacteriales; family Xenococcaceae; genus Hyella; species Hyella patelloides. The sequence continues at coordinate 8,434 of NZ_LR214366.1, read as the reverse complement.
AGGTGTAGCTAGTGGTATTATTTTCGGGGTCTGTAAGAGATAAGAGATTACTTACAGGGTCGTAGCCATAAGTAGTAGTGCGGTTCTCCGCATCGGTTTGAGATTCTAAGCGATTTAGTTGGTCGTAATTATAGGTGGTTTGATGACCCAAATCGTTAGTAAAAGAAATTACGTTCCCAACTGCATCGTATTCGGTAGTGTCGGTGTGAATTAAGGGGTTGGTAACGGTTTTTTGTCGGTTGAGTTTGTCATAGGTAAAGGTGGTAGTACGGTCAAGCTCGTCAGTAACGGCAATAACATTTCCTACAGCATCGTAATCAGTAGTTACAGTATCTAGAAGATGATTGGTCAGAACTGTGGGGCGATTGAGTTTATCGTATGTCCAGCTAGTTGTATGGTTATTAGCATCGGTGAGAGAGGTTAAATTACCGACCTTATCGTATGCCCATCTAGTAGTATGTTCAAGGGGAGTAGTAACGCTAGTTTGACGGTTGAGTGAGTCGTATGCCCATCTAGTAGTACGGTCAAGCTCGTCAGTAAAGCTCTCTAGATTGCCAACAGGGTCGTATCCATAGGTAACGCTTTCGTTATTGGCATCAATTTCTTTAATTAAACGATGGAGCTTGTCGTATTCGTAAGTGGTTGTATTATTTCTGGCATCGGTTACGGAACTAATTTTGCCGACCTCATTAAACTCCGTAGTAGTAATATTTCCCAGGGCATCTTTGACAGAAGTGAGCAGATTGCGGTTGTCGTAAGCGAAGGTAGTAGTACGATTTAACTCATCGGTTACTTCAACAACATTACCCACAGCGTCATAGTCGGTAGTAACAGTATCTCCAAGAGCATTTTCCACCACGCTCAAGCGATTGAGAGCATCGTAGGTGTATTTAGTAGTATTGTTTCTTTTGTCAGTGACAGAAGTTAAATTGCCTAGGGGGTCATAAGTGTAGCTGGCGGTATTAAATAGGGGATCGAGGATTTGCGTATTGCGGTTTAGCCCGTCATAAGCAAAGGTAGTAAAGCGATCTAATTCGTCTTCAAGCGCAACGAGATTTCCAACGGGATCGTAAAAGTATTCAATTTCCTCTAGATTGGGATCGATAATACTCTTTAAGCGATTTCTACTATCGTAGCCGTAGCTATAAACGCGACCCAACTCATCGGTAGTAGAAAGTAGATTACCCACCTCATCATACTGATTGGTGAAACTATCTCCCAAAGGATTGATAACCTTTGTCTGACGGTTAAGCTCGTCGTAGCGGAAGCGGGTCTTATGACCTCTAGCATCTTCTACCGCAATTAAATTGTCGGTGCTGTCGTAAGAGTAAACGGTAGTATTATCTTCTGCATCGATTTCGCGAATCAGGCGGTTTCTGACATCGTAGATATATTTAGCTTCATTACCATTGGGATCGATAATCTGAGTTAAATTATTATCTGCGTCGTACTTAAACTGAGTGATCTTGCCTTCACCATCAACAAATCCTATCAACCGATCTCTGCTGTCATAGATATTCTTAGTTACTCGACCCTCAGCATCGGTTATTTCTATTAGATTATCGTTAGCATCATAGTCAAACTCTGTAATCTCATCATTGGCATCGGTAATTGAAATTTGGCGATTCTTTTCATCGTAGGTGTATTCAGTTGTCTTATTTCTACTGTCGGTAGTAGAGATTAAATTACCCGCAGCGTCGTAATCAAAGGTAGTTATGGGACTTTCTAAAGCACCCGCACCATCTGGGTCGGCTTCGGTTATTTTAATAATCCGATTGAGAGCATCATATTCAAACTCGGTACGATTGCCATTTTCATCAGTAATAGCGGTTTGATTTCCCGCAGCATCGTATTCGTAGGTAACAGTAGCTTCGTCAGCAGTCCCTAAAGCATAGGTAGTACTAATCAATCTGCCAAAAAGATCGTATTCATAATCGGTGACCCTACCTTCAGGGTCGGTCATGGTATCCATTAGACCCGCAGCAGTATAGGTATAGCTGGTGATGAGATCATCTGCTCCTCCTACTGCACCAACAACTTTAGTAGTAGAGAGGTTATTACCATTATCAGGGTCGATATCGTAGAGAGTAATGCGCCCCAACTCATCAGTAGCGGAGCTTAACTGATTGAATGTAGATTCGTAGGTAAAAGTGCGCTCTCCAGATTTAACTTTTACAGCACCATTAAAATTGTTGAAATGAACCCCTAAAGTATCACCTTGAACAATTAAGTCCAAATCACCATCAGAATCTAAATCTCTTAAAAGAGTAGAAGAAGGCTTATTAACAGTGGGAATATCTATACGATCTTCAAAAGTACCATCCTCATTTCCTAATAATACCGATACACTATTACCTAAAGGGTTAGAAGTAATAATATCCAGAAGACCATTATTATCAATGTCTTCTAGCTCAATTGCTATCGAACGACTTCCACGACTTGCAGTGGAATAATCAACTTTGGGGGCAAAAGAG